>NZ_JANEWM010000124.1:0-3387 GCF_028069825.1 Citrobacter sp. Igbk 14 | reverse complement strand
CTAATAAGCAACCCTATGTATCGCATAACAATAATAACCAGTGAAACATTTAACCATCGAATAACTATCAATGGCCTGCCAGGTGTCAAGGTATCCACCGCCCTTGGTCACCTCACGTCAAAGGAATCATAACCAGCTGATGTGAAAGAAAAGTAAACTGCAAAGTCGAGATGATAAAACCGTTTTCACTACGCAGCGGTCTATTTCAGCGCATCAGCTTTAATAATAAAAACACTGCATATGGCATCTGTTGAAAATGCCACTTTCATTCACAGGACAAGAAAACATCAAAAAACCAAATCATATTCTTTCTAATTTTATTTACTTTGAAGTTCAAACGGTGCTCAACGCAATCTTAAACACTTATATATTAATGATGACATGTATGAAAACCAACTTAATTACTGCTTTTATTCTTTCTTCTCTGCTATTGTCTGGAATTTCCGAAGCGGCTATCGGCACGACAACAAATGGTGTCACTACCTTCACCAAAACGCCTAACCCTGTCGGTACCATTACTATTGTGGGCATTGATGGCTCAACTTACGATTTGGAAAACCTTCACGGTGCTATTGCGGATCTTTCAACAAATAAAGCCGATGTCACTCAGGCAAACAGCATTGCTGCCATAGCAAATACCAACCAACAGGCCATCACTCAACTCCAGCAGTCACAAGCTAATTTTGTCGATAAGCCAACTTATAATACGGATAAAACCGCTCAGGCAGCAGTTGACCTACAACAGGGTAACGATATCGCACAAGCCATGCAAAGTGCAGGAAATGCACAGAAAACGGCAGACAACAACACTAACGCGCTCAAAAACAAGGTTGATACCACTGCCTTTAGTACCGATCAGCAGCGTCAGGATGGTGAATTACAGAAAGAAATCACCGATCGTACAGATGCGGATAACCAGCTCAGAACGGCAATCGGCACCAAAGCTGACGCAGCCCAGGTTGCCACTAACAAACAGGCCATCACAGATGAAGTGAAGACAGAAGCAACGCATTACCAGACGCTGACAGCAGGCCTGTCCCAAAAAGTTGCAGCCTCGTCGTTCGCTCAACGCTCGGCATCCGTCGATAAGTATCTGGCTGACGCCGCTGCTGAACGTGCAGCGACCAACGCGACGGTTGCGAAACATACCGACGAACTGGCCAATCATGAGCAACGCATCGAAACACTGGAGCAGAACACCAACGCTAACTTCGGTCAGTTGAAAAATGAAGTGGATCAGAACCGTAAACGCGCGTCCGCTGGCATCGCAGGTGTCGCAGCAATGGCGAATATACCCCAGGTTATTGAGTCTCAACACTTCAACGTCGGTGCGGGTGTCGGTACGACGGATGGCGAAACAGCTTTGGCTGTCGGTTTCTCTGCCCGGGCATCAGAGCACGTTGTCGTTAAAGCGTCCGTTTCCAACGATACACAGCATAACTTTGTGGTTGGCGGTGGCATGTCTTATGGCTGGTAAGGAATAAGCCGTGGTCTGAACGCGAACTTATGGCGGCCACTGTTGGTATCAACCACCACAGTATCTGAAGGAATTATCAGGTAAATAACGGGTAATAGCATGAAAAAGGCAGGATATGTATCTTGCTTTTTCATGCTACCGAAATGTCAGAGACACGCAATCGTAGATGTGGCATTACACCGCTGGAGATCCCCCACCCGCAGTAAATCACTGTATCTCGTCGTATAACGAGGTGAGAGCATGTCTCGTTTCATTGCCCATGGTTGCTGTATCCCTTGTCCGGCAAACCAGAGCGTCCCTTTACCATTTTTAGCATTAAGCGTATCCAGAACCGTCATAAGTTTGTCGCTATTATGCCGCGGGACGTTTTCATCAAAAAGATTGAGCTGTGCCACACCGGAACTGAAAAAATCCCCTAACATCACACCTGCTTTTTGATAATGCCGCCCCTCTCGCCAGATGGCGTCAAGGCAACTCGTCGCCGCACCAATAATATCCCGGCTGTCCTGGGTTGGTGTCAGTAGTTTTACCGACGCGTTGTTACCATAATAAGGTTCGTTATGGGCAAATGGACTGGTTTTAATAAACGTAGAAATGAAGCAGCAGAACTGATGCTCTCCGCGCAACTTCTCCGCTGCACGTGAAGCATAGGTGCAGATCGCCTCCCGCATGGCATGGTAGTCCGTGAGCCGTTCACCAAACGATCTTGAGCAGATGATTTCCTGCTTAACCGGCGCAAACTCCTCCAGCGCCAGGCACGATTCGCCGCGCAATTCCCGCACGGTTCTTTCCAGCACAACGCTGAAATGTTTGCGGATAAAGCGAATATCGGTTTCGGCCAGGTCGCAAACCGTTTTAATGCCCATTGCATCCAGTTTCTTACCGATACGGCGGCCAATGCCCCAGACTTCATCTACCGGAACGGCGGCCATCAGTTTACGTTGGCGCTCGCTATTCGATAAGTCGACCACGCTGCCAGTCTGGTCCTGCCACTTTTTAGCCGCATAGTTTGCCAACTTAGCCAGTGTTTTGGTCTGGGCAATACCGACACCCACTTTAAGATGCGTTTTCTGCAAAATAGTGTCCCTCATCTCGCGACCAAAATCAGTAAGATCTCTGCAGTTCCTCACCCCCGTCAAGTCACAGAACGCTTCATCAATACTATATCTTTCCACGCGCGGAGAGAGTTCCTCCAGGATGGACATGACTCTGCTGCTCATATCCGCATACAGCTCGTAATTTGAACTAAAGCACGTCACGCCGTAACGGCGAAACAGATCTTTTTGTTTGAAGTACGGCGCCCCCATTTGGATACCCAGTTTTTTGGCCTCCGCGCTGCAGGCAATAACACAGCCATCGTTATTTGAGAGAACCACAACCGGTTTATCACAGAGATCAGGCCGGAAAACGGTCTCACAGCTAGCGTAAAACGAATTGACATCACAGAGCGCAAACATCAGCGGAGAGCCTTCACGGCATAGGTAACGACACCGAATACATTCAGTGATTCTTCACGGCTGATAACGATCGGTGCATAAGCGCTGTTCATTGGAACGAGCTGTACCGTTGGATGAAGCTGCAGCCGCTTAACCGTGAACTCGCCATCAACGGCAGCGATAATAATATCGCCATGTACCGCCGTCAGCGAACTGTCAACAACCAGCAAATCGCCATCATCGATCCCCCCCTCAATCATTGAATCCCCCGCGGCTTTCACGAAGTACGTGGCACTGGGATGCTGAACTAGTAATTCATTCAAATCGATGCCCCGCTCGACATAATCCGCAGCCGGGCTGGGAAACCCGCACTGAACAAGGTCACTAAACAAGGGGATTGTATTGATTTCGCGGAGATCCGCTGGCTTGAGAAACAACATAATGACTCATCCAATATTAACTGTATTTATATAC
>NZ_JANEWM010000123.1:0-3437 GCF_028069825.1 Citrobacter sp. Igbk 14 | reverse complement strand
CAGACATGTTGTTGATAAATTTATAACCCATAATCACAGCAGCGTTAATAACAATGCCTTTTATAAAAAACTTTATGTTCTCTTCGCAGGGTATCATCTGAAGTATTTTTATTCACGAGCGCAGTACCGCAATTCATGTTATCACGTCGATAATATTATGCAGATGTTTACAGGAGTCGTTTCGACCCTGAACACAACGCTGCTCAGGAAGCTTGCAAATAGCAACACATTGCTGCATTGCCTGAATTCACTTGTGAATTATATTTCAGGCAATCTGGACGAAGCAGAGCATATTTATGCTGATTTACTGGCCCAATATGAAAAGAAACGCATTACAGGCTCTCTGGCTTATACTCCACCAAGCTCAGTGGTCAGGAAAAGACTGTGACAGCGACAGCGGCGTGGATAGGACATGGGATACTGGAGATAAATGGAGCAGGCGTATCCGGCAGGACACCAGATGGAATAGAAAAGGAGGGCCACCCATTCGGTGTCCCACCTGTCGCGATGGCTTTATAGTGGCTCTACTTATCAACGACCTGCCAGCCATCTTCCGTTTTGACAAGGGTTACAGCAGCAGTACGCTTTTCGTTATCTACAATAGCCGTCACATTGCATTTATAGCTTTTATCAGATACTTCTACGCAGTCATGCTTTTTGACTGATTTTAATTCGCGCAGTGCGTCTTTTGGAACATCCTTGCCTGCTATAGATTTCACGAAAGCATTCGTCTGTTCCACGACCTTATTCATGGCCGTGTAAATATCCTGTTCGGAGGGTTCACTGTTACAGCCACTCAGCAACGATGCTGCGGTAATGAGTGTGATAACGGCATAAGTTTTCATAAATAGATCCCTGACTGTAAGGTGAGTTATTGAATCAGACCCGTATTCATCCTGCTTTTATTTTCAGAGAACGACCACTTGCTGACCGTTTCTCCTTTAAATTCGATTTCCAGTGTTTTGGCCTGCGTCTGTGAGCCCCCTGTCAGCAGCCCAACAACGGGAATGAATGTGGTGGCATCAAACTTATTGTTATTCATTGAATAAGTCCATTCTTCATTGCCACTGTCCAGTGTAGTTCGGGTGTCCGGTTCACCTAAGCGGGTAATAATTTCAGATTTCGTCGTTTTGTTTTTAATGATTTTTGATTGCAGACTTTTCGATGTTTCATTTTTAAGAGTCTGGTTGCCTGAGGTAGAACAGCCAGAAATAAGGAACGCGGAAATAAAAAATGCTGTAACAATGAATCTGTTCATAAGTTCTCGCATAATAATTTTTTATATTTGCTGTGGTGTGAAATTAATATCACCGTATAAAAATAACTCTGTCTGCATATTTCTTTTTAATAATGCAGATAAGAATAATGACGCTGGCAAAAAACGTAATGACTGAGACAGGAGTGCTGCCGGTCAATGAAAATACTAACCAGGCGAGGCCCAATGCCAAGAATTGAAACAGGAATGCCACACTGAGCGGACTTTCACCATAGGCCACTTTTGCATGGCAACCTTTGCAAACCCGCACTCCGTGTTGGCTTTGTGTAAAGCAGAAAGGGCAGCTAATCGTTTTATTATCCATAGTGACTCCCGGAGTTGATGTAAGCTGATGTCTTTTTGAGCATTTTCGACGAAGGAATCGCTTTAGTAAAATTGCTTGTACCGATCGATGATTGCTATGTAATAGGTTTTAACTATCACAAGTGGATTATCGATCTATAAAAACGATCAATATTTCATTGACTATCATTGTGTTATGGACTAGTTAACTTTATGGTGTGAGGTGCTGGTTATTGCTAACTGACTGTTCCTGAAGAGAATAAGATGCTGTAACAGGAACAGGTGTCAACAGGTGCAAATGAAGAATCCTGCGAAAAGGATGGGTAGTGGCATGCAGCAGTGAGATTCCTCTACGCCTGAGAACCACAACAATATGACCGAGTAATAAAAGCCACGCCTGCAAACGACGCCTGTGGGGTATCTGACGAGCCGTATTATGCAATTTGCTCCTGAGCTGGATGATACCCACTTTCTCCTGTTGTCTTTCCAGACGAATTTTTTCTTCAAGCTGATGGATTTTCTCCATAATCGTTTCCCGGTTTGCAGCCTGTTCTTCAGACTCGCATGATGGCACTGGCACTGGCACTGGCACTGGCACTGGCACTGGCACTGGCGCGGTTGTAGGTTCTGTTGGCCTCTGGGCTTCTTTCAGTAAACTCAGATGCTCAGGCGTAAAATCAATCAGTGCTTGCAGGGAAGACCAGCCATATTTTTTACCCAACTGAGATGCTTTAAAGGCAATACCCTGGTATTGAAATGAAAATCCACTCATTTTACCCGTAGTGGCGATATTGGGTTTGCAGGTCACTCCTTCCTGTTCCAGTAAGCGAACAAAGGTTAGTAAATCGGGATGGTGTGTTAATGCATTGTCGAGCAGGGCCTGCAACAGTGACTTAGGGCAGGGAGCTGCTGTGCGTTCTGCCATCATCAGTTCATTACGGGAAGGCTTCCTTTTATCCTGGCGGCGACTGCCGGTTACACCCGTAGTTTCGGTGAGGCCGTGTGCTCTCTCCAGCTCACTGATAATCCGTGTGCCGATAAGATTTTCATTTTTCCCCAGGTACAGTTTTCCACCGACCATGTTAATACGACTTGCAATGATATGAATATGCTGCCCATCCGGATCATCGTGCATGATATAGCAGCGAAGATGGGTGTCAGTGAAGCCCATTCGGGCCATATAATCGTCAGCGAATGCTGCCCACTGTCTGTTTGACAGATTCTCACCCTTTGGCAGGCGAAGTGAATTATGCCAGACAGGTTTGGCGACATCGGGACGCAGCAGTCGGGTGCCTTCAAATTCACTTATAAGCTCAGCAGCAGTGCTGCCCGTCATGTTGCCACCGATGACATAAGGCGTGATTTTGTGGTGAGAACCTGACTTCAGGCTATAAATAACCACACCTGTGAATTGTTTACCCCTTTTTATTTTCTGCATGCCTTTCATGGGTCTGACTCCAGAAATGTTGAGGGAATAAGGTGATCCCTGAGAGTTTTGATTTGTCTGCGCAGGGCGAAGAGTTCTGTACGGGTTAGTTCGCTGTCAGGGCTTTTGCTGTCGAGATGACTCAACAGGTAGTTTAAATCCTGTGAAAGGCTGCCAAGTTTAATCCATGCTTCACGATTGATTTCTGGCAGAACCGGCGGGAGTTTATTCAGGGAAGCCATCCTGAGCCATTCTCCTTTTTTATACTGACCTCTTTTACTGTCGAGAATAATTAATTCTTCTTCATTTAATCTGACACTGATGCAGTGATGTCGTATTTCATTCTCAGGAAATTTGTCAGTATAGAATTTACCGCGTTTTGATACTCTGGTTATATCATCATCATTACTCATGTCACTGTTCATAGTTATCCTTTTATTTCATGTTTATTAC
>NZ_JANEWM010000122.1:0-3497 GCF_028069825.1 Citrobacter sp. Igbk 14 | reverse complement strand
AAATTAGATATAGACCGATGTTGTATATTTAACAAATGGATGGTTAATATGAAAAAGAAATTTTCAGTATCATTACTTTCTCTGTGTATCGGGTTATCATCAGCCGTAACATTCTCCGCTGATGCCCGAGATATCACAATCTATTACACCAATGATTTACATGCCCACGTCTCTCCAGAAATTATTCCTTATGTGTCTAAAACCCGTGAAGTTGGTGGGTTTGCGCCCATTTCGAAAATTGTTAAAGATGCAAAAGCCAAAGAAAAAGATGTTTTTTTCTTTGACGCTGGTGACTATTTTACTGGACCGTATATCAGCACCTTAACCAAAGGTGAAGCCATTATCGATATACTGAATACTATGCCCTATGATGCCGTCTCAGTAGGGAACCATGAATTTGATCACGGGCATGAGAATTTGGTCACACAACTCAGCAAACTTAAATTTCCGGTGCTGCTCGACAACGTTTTTTACAGCGGAACGGAAAACCCGTTGATTAAAACACCGTATACCATCGTCGAAAAAGATGGCTTAAAAATTGGTGTTATTGGTATGCACGGTGTTTCCGCGTTTTATGAAGCGATTGCAGCAGGTGTACGTGAAGGTGTGGACTGCCGGGATCCTGTTCCTTATGTGAAAAAACAGCTGGAAGAGTTAAAGGGAAAAGTTGACCTCACTGTGCTTCTTGCGCATGAAGGCGTCCCAGGCCGCCAGTCCAGTGGTGGTGATGATGATGTTGCTCGCGCGCTGAAGACCGATGTTGAAATGGCTAAAACGCTTGAAGGTTACGGGTTGAACGTGCTTATCACCGGTCACGCTCATAAGGGTACACCGGAGCCGATTAAAGTCGGAGATACGCTTGTCGTCTCTACTGATGCCTATACGATTGAATTAGGTAAGCTGGTACTTGACTGGAACCCTGAAACGAAAAAAGTGGATAGCTACAACGGCAAACTCATCACGATGTATGCAGATACCTACAAACCCGATCCACAAACACAAGCGAAAATTGATGAGTGGAATAATAAGGTTAAGGCCATTACTGACCGCGTCGTTGCCCACTCACCGGAAATTCTGACCCGCTCCTATGGTGAATCAGCAACGACAGGTAACTTAATAACCGATGCATTGTTGTATAAAGTGCCTTACGCCGATGCTGCCTTCTATAATGCTGGCGGTATTCGTTCCGAACTACCAAAAGGCAATATTACCTATGGTGATGTATTGAGCATGTACCCATTTACCAATGATGTGATGAGCATGGATATCAGCGGCAAAGATCTGAAAGCCATTATGTCTCATGCGGCCGATCTGAAAAATGGTATTCTGCATGCTTCTAAGACCGTACAATTCAAATATGACAGTACGAAACCGCAAGGCCAGCGCATTGTTGAATTCAATATTAAAGGCAAGCCGGTAGAAGACAATAAATACTACTCTGTTGCGCTCGACTCATTCATTGGTAAAGGCGGTGGTGGGTTTACCTTCACCAAGGGTAAAAATGTCAAATATATCAAGGGACTGCAAACTGCTCAGGCAATTGTTGATTACATGGAACATGTCAACAACATTACACCTGATCACACCATGCGTGTCGATGATATTAGCAAGTAGTGACTTAGCCTCAAATAGTTAAACATCATGCGGCCATAAAATGGCCGCATTTTCTATACCTAATTAAAAGAGTGGCAATTTATAAACTCTGAATGCTGAGATATCATAGCGATAATCATCCCCATTGACTTCAGCATTCTTATAATAGCCCGATGTTACGGTTGCCTCGAACAGCAGTTGTTTGGTTTCCTTATTGATTTCTTGCAGTACCAGCATACCCAGTGCCTGACTACCATCCAGCGGATCTACAATATCACTATATCCTGGCTGGGCGGATAAAGGGCGACCATTTTCATCCATAGTGCTTGCGCCAAAATGGATGACCAGATTACCATTACTGAGTAAATGCTTGGCACTGACAAAACTGCTATATCCCCGGCTTCCCACCTCTTCTTTACCATATTCATACGAACGTGATACCGTCATTGTATTCAGATCGATTCTAAACTGAACCACCCGGCTAAAATTATCAATCGGTAGCAAACTTTTGGCATCATCCCGGGAACGGTAATTTCCATTGTCAAACACTAAGAACTCCAGAATACCACTCTCTGTATTTGGGATTTCAACGATATTATGCTGACCCCATGTCCAGAAATCACTGTTCGCTGAATCAATTCCTTCCTGAGTAGAAAAATCAAACAACGGATTACCTGATTCATCAACTGGGGTAAGTAGATATTCTTCAAAGTCAGAGGCCCAGTCCTCGTGATCTGCCATAATAAAGCGCAATTGCCCCGACTCAACATCAACCCCAAAAACAGAACTTTGGTGGCGCCCGGATGAAACCAGCAAATTGTTCGTCGTATTAATATAGCTTTGGTTGATATGCAACCAATCATCCATCGTCACAGATTGGCCTGGCGCACTTCCCGATGGGCGTGGAGAACGTGAATAGTCCATCACTTTCAACATATCATAATAAGCGACTTCAAGTCCGGTAGTCAGATCGATAATGGAAACACCATCCTTGCCTGTTGAATAATCGTCAGGGCGTCCATTGGTATACTCCGAGGGAGCAATAGCAAGATTGTTCTCTAATGGCAGAATAGAGTGATGAAACTCATTATCAAGCAGATAGACCGTATACACTCGTCCCATTACATCAAATTCATACATGTCCAGACAATGATTGATACCCTGTGATGTCGCCAGAAAATGTCCATTGTCCATTCGAACAAAATTGTAGGAAGGAATCTCCTGAGAAACATACCAACGAACGATACCATATTGGTCAAATGCCAGATTGTAACGGTCAAAATACGTAGAGAAATAAAGGCCATCAGCTACTAATGAAGATTCATCAACGGCTTTGGTTACAGTAATAACCGGGAAGCCAAGAGTAATATCCGCAGAATCCGATGGCGGTAATGCTGCAGGCGTTACCGTGTATTGCCCTACAATCTGCGTGCCGGAGATCAAGGTAACGATATTATCTTCGCCAGCAACTAACCCCGAAACAGGAACCAGGTTAGCGCCAGTTTGCATGCTGTATGTCCATGAGACGGCAACGGTGCTCTCCTTACTATCCTGAACAGTAACCGTTATATCTTCATTCAGTGCCCCCCATATCCCTAAATAAAGACTTAAAGGCGCAGTTCCATAAGGATCTAAAGTAATTAACGGATTCTCATAGCTATCCGCGTCCGTCACTGCCGCGAGCAGACTTTGATAGATTGCATTATGTGAAAGTACCATCGCATTATCAACGTCAATTTGTTGGTTAATGGGTGTGCGAGGAGCTGGCTGGCTGATAGATAACTTATTGATGTTCATATTTCCACCTTTCCATAAAATAGTATTCATTTCTTGTCAGCAACATAATACCGACGTTTCAAAAATAATAAGATAGAAACCGTGGCACAAATAAATAACAATAAAAT
>NZ_JANEWM010000121.1:0-3568 GCF_028069825.1 Citrobacter sp. Igbk 14 | reverse complement strand
GTGTTTTATAATAGTAACGTTGTAGAGTGAAATATAAAATTTAATATTGGATAAAATTCAACAAGACACCATTCCTGGCTAATGATTATGATGTTGCGGAAATCAATATAACAATCTTTGTGAAACAGAGAGGCGACTCTATCGTTTTACAGGGGTACAACAACGCTCCTCTGGCAATAAAGATTACCCTTCCAAACAGGTAACTCAATGAATAAAAATATCATTCTCATCTCCGGGATGCTCTTTTCGACTGTCGGGCATGCCAGCGCACTCTATTTCTATGAAACAGGCACCGAGGACACCGCACTGGCAGGGGCAGGTCAGGCCGCGCGCGCTCAGGATGCCGCAACCTTGCTCACTAATCCCGCCGGAATGACACGTTTACCCGATCATATGGTGACCACAGGATTGCAGGCAATGGGTGGTGATATTCCTTACACACTCAATAACGCGTCTGTCGAACAGCAAAGTCCCGGCAATGCCATGAAGGTATTCCCTAATGCCAGTCTGTTTTACACCCAACACCTGAACGATACCGTTTCTGCGGGAATTGGATTGTATAGCAACTATGGCCTCGGTATTGATTTTGGTCACTGGGCAGGCGATCGACTCATTAAAAAAAGTACGATGGTTGCGATGACGCTGAGTCCAGGTGTGGCATGGAAACTGAGTGATAGAGTGTCCGTTGGTGCTGCAGCCGGGCTCAACTACGGTTTTCTATCCCTGACCCGGAATAATGATGGCAATGATCAGTCACAACACGACCATGACTGGGCGATGAACTATCATCTTGGCTTATTACTGGATTTAACCGACCAAACCCGTGCAGGTATTACCTGGACCAGCAAGACAGACTACCATTTCAATATTGATGGTAAGGTACGATTCCCGAACCAGCCCAATCTTGAGTATGATTTGCCGTTCTCTACCCAGGTGCATGCACCACAACAGGTGATGTTTAGCCTGGTTCACGATATTAATCAGCAGTGGTCGGTGATGGGCGATCTTGGCTGGCAGGACTGGAGCCAGTTTGGTAGTCCGCAGATACAGGTTAATGGTCATACAAGCGATCGAACAAACCGGCTTCAGGACACATGGCATACCGCGTTGGGTGTGCAATATCGTCCCGATGAGCAGTGGCGCATAAATGCAGGCGTCGCATTTGACAGCTCACCGTACAAAACGCAAAACGATGTCGCACTTTCATTACCAACCGGCGATGAATGGCGTTTTGCCACCGGAGCGCAGTACCAAATTACCCCGGCCAGCAATGTCGGATTTGCAGTCGAATATTTGCATATGCAGTCGGCGAACGTAAAATCAGATCCGTTTGCCGGTGAATACAAAAATCCGTGGCTATGGTTTGCCAGTGTTAACTACAGCTATCAGTTCTAGTATTTGGTTGCTTTCCGCGCATTATCAATAATCACCACGTTGAACTATCTCCCGTCATATTACCGTCCAACACGCGCGGTATAGCTGCATTTTTACCCATATCAGGCTATCTGCTGGTGGCCTTTTCCATTTGTTCTAATTTAAATAAAAACTCATTTCTGCTTTAAGTATTGGGCAACATATGATTTTAATAGACTTATGAACTATCTTCATGGATTAACCATTGTTTCACGCCACTCAATAAATTAAAAGAATACAGGTTTTCTCATGCAAATTTTACCCCCGGTACGCCCAGAGCAAAGCATACAGCGTTTGACACAAGCACTTGAACCTATTGCGGAAAAACTCAATGTTGTTCCGCGACGACGCATCATGTGGAAATACAAAAACCAGCCTCAGCTCTATCTGTTTTTGCAAGGCGAGCTCTCTATTTTACGTTCTTCCGATGGTCTGTTGATTGTGACTGTCTATGAGCCTCATTTGTTTGGTATTGCCGAGATGATCCAACCCGTACACGCTCACTTGCTACGTGCTGAAGCGGAATCAACAATATTACGTGTTGATGCCCATAAAGCCAGGGAACTCTTCCATCAACAAGGATTATGGGAAGATGCAGCTGCGCTACTTGCCTATCATACCGGCTATTTATTTTACCGTGATGATTTAGTGGTGCAACAGCGTACCTATTCAGTGATACGAAATCATTTAGAGGAAATGAATCTGTTACCACAAGAGACCCGACTGCGCGTTTCTATTCTGGATTATATTCAGGAACGTACACATTTATCGCGCAGTAGTGTTTTAAATGTTGTCTCTGCGTTAAAAAAAGGGGGGTATATTGACTTTGAACGGGGTGGGTACCTAACGTCAATCAACAAATTACCTGAGGGGTTCTAAATAAGTCCAAAAATAAACTAAAAACCAATTATCAACATGGTCTAAATATCCTATTGTAGCGACACTTTATTTGTTCCAAACATAACTCTATGTCCACGATAGGAAAGCTATGAAAAAGACACTTATTACACTCATTATTGCTAACGCTTTTACCGCAACAACCGCCTTTGCTGCTGCCGATGTCGGTACCTGGTATGCGGGGGGTAAATTTGGTTGGTCACATTATTTTGACTCCAGCACGACACAACAAACCAATGACCATGGGGATAAATACGGCAATGTGGGTTTTGATAGTGATAATGTGGGTGGCGGTGTATTTACCGGTTATCAAATTACACCGTGGCTTGCCGTCGAAGGTGGCTACGATTACTTAGGTAATATGCAATTCAATGGCAGGAATGGTGCATCAGGTTCGCAAATGAAAAGCCAGGGGTTGCAAGTAACGATGAAAGCAAGTTATGGTCTGACCGATGCCTGGGATATTTATGGTCGGGCAGGGGCGATGGGATACCGCGCAGAATCTGATATTAAAGGAAGTAATCATTTTGACACGGGTATACGTCCGGTAGTCGCGGTGGGTACGGAGTATGCGTTCAATAAAAACTGGGCTGGACGCCTTGAATATCAATGGGTAAGCAACGTGGGCAACGAAAATCAGATTGGTGCCAGCAGCGATATCAGTTCAGTAACGGCAGGGGTATCTTACCGTTTTGGTCAGCATGACTGAGTAGATTAGTAGAACGCAGGACAATGCTTTAATTACGCAATGTAGAAAAAGCCTCCTCATTATTATTGAGGAGGCTTTTTTATTACTCAAATAATGAGGTAACAGTTTGATTGATGCTTAACAGCCCAGTTCTATTCTGCTCTCTATAATAGTAGTCATTCATCTGTTGCATTTGCTCAAGCTTGGTTAAAGAGGTATATACCTGGTGAGTCTCACTGTGAACATCAAAAATATCACGCGATTTAACATCCTGAAGATATTCACTTTTTAGTGATATCGCAATATTGTCAATTTGCTGTTTATTTTTTTGATATAACGATCTGTACAGTTCAGGATTAGCAGGTGGTGATGTGGCTTCCTGTTGTACAACTGGAATAATCATGTTGTTAATTTTGCTCACCGGTGCCGGTGGTGCCGAATTACAGGCAGAGAGTGTGCCAATGAAAAAGATAAAGTAGAGTTTGCGCATGTGCTTTATATAGACAGTAAGTGGATGCCTGCCATTATCTTTTTTAACAGGTGTGCGTCCACAACTATGATGTTTAAAAA
>NZ_JANEWM010000120.1:0-3924 GCF_028069825.1 Citrobacter sp. Igbk 14 | reverse complement strand
ACGCGGCGTGTCAGAGTAATAACACGTTGCTTAAGTGTTACTAATTGTAAACTGAAAAGATGTATTGTTAATTCATGTATAACATCAAATAAATAACTCTAGCGTTATCATGCGATCCAGGTGGCGATCGAAAGCCGGATCGGCCATTTCTGCAAAGCCCAGCATATACATCCCATCCAGTCCGCAAACCAGCGCAATTAAACGCCAGGCGACGTCGGCGGCATCAGGCGCTGAGGAGAATTCACCCGCTTTCTGCCCGTGGGTAATGATTGCGGCGGTTTCTTCATGCCACATACGCATTGTGAGCAGGTAAGCGCTTTTGATTTCCGGGTCCTTATCGGCCAGGATCTGCGCTTCGCGCCACAGCTTGATATACGGTTCGAACCCACCGTCTTCACTTCCCAACATGGCATGAAGTCGTTCACGGTAAGTTGCATTTTCACTGACCAGTTCGGCATCAAGAAGGGTGCGGATCAGGCGGACAAATGCCTGGGATTTGAGCTCACCGGCAGAGGTAAAATGATGATGCAGTTGCCCGGTCGCTACCTGAGCCTCCGTGGCAATACGTCTCACGGTCATGGCGGAAAATCCTTCTTCAAGCGCCACGCGCATTGCCGCCTGCAGGATCAATTCCCGACGTTCATCCCGATTCATATAGCTCATACATCCTCCCTATATTCACATTATTGGCAGTTTAACAAAAAGTTGGACATGCGTTCAATTTTCCGTAGGATCGCTAAAGCTGGACATGTGTCCAGTTTCAGTTTTGTAGGGAGTTTTATGTTTCGTCAGTGGTTAACGTTAGTGATTATTGTGCTGGTCTACATCCCTGTTGCGATTGATGCAACGGTGCTGCACGTTGCCGCGCCCACGCTGAGTATGACGCTGGGTGCCAGTGGTAACGAGCTGCTGTGGATCATTGATATCTATTCTCTGGTGATGGCCGGTATGGTGTTACCGATGGGGGCGTTGGGCGATCGCATCGGCTTTAAACGTTTGCTGATGCTGGGTGGTGGGCTATTTGGTCTGGCATCGCTGGCTGCCGCGTTTGCTCACAGTGCTGGTTGGCTAATCGCGACCCGGGCCGTGCTGGCCATTGGTGCGGCGATGATCGTTCCGGCGACACTGGCAGGTATTCGCGCCACCTTTGCCGAACAACGTCATCGCAATATGGCGCTTGGCGTCTGGGCTGCCGTCGGTTCCGGCGGTGCGGCATTTGGTCCCTTAGTCGGTGGTATGTTACTGGAGCATTTCTACTGGGGCTCAGTGTTCTTAATCAATGTGCCCATTGTTCTGGTGGTGATGACATTGACCGCACGTTACGTACCACGCCAGAGCGGACGTCGCGATCAGTCGTTAAATTTTGGCCATGCGATTATGTTGATCGTGGCGATTTTACTGCTGGTTTACAGTGCTAAAACGGCGCTAAAAGGGCATATGGCGACCGGGGTTATCGTATTGACGCTGCTAACCGGAGCAGTGCTGTTGTGGAAATTTGTGCGTATTCAACTCGCGGCCTCACGTCCGATGATTGATATGCGGTTGTTCACCCATCGCATTATCTTAAGCGGCGTGGTAATGGCGATGACTGCGATGATCACCCTGGTAGGGTTCGAGTTGCTGATGGCCCAGGAATTACAGTTTGTTCACGGTTTAACGCCGTATCAAGCGGGGCTGTTTATGCTACCCGTCATGCTGGCAAGTGGCTTCAGCGGCCCGATTGCTGGTATGTTGGTTTCACGGCTGGGATTGCGCTGCGTGGCAACGGCAGGTATGGCGTTGAGTGCAGTCAGTTTCTACGGCCTGGCAATGACGGATTTCAGCACTCAGCAGATCCAGGCCTGGATATTAATGGCGTTACTGGGGTTCAGTGCCGCCAGCGCGCTACTGGCCTCAACGGCGGCCATTATGGCGGCAGCCCCGGCTGAAAAAGCCGCCGCTGCGGGGGCTATCGAAACCATGGCCTATGAACTGGGGGCCGGTCTTGGGATCGCGATTTTTGGTCTCTTGCTAAGCCGTAGTTTTTCCGCGTCGATTCTACCGCCTGCCGGCCTCAATGCGCAGGAGCTGGAACGTGCTTCATCGTCAATGGGCGAGGCGGTGCAATTAGCACATTCGCTTTCGCCGTCTCTTAGCGACGCGTTGCTTGCAGCTGCCAGAGAAGCATTTACCTGGTCGCACAGCGTGGCATTGAGCAGCGCTGGCAGCATGCTTATCGTATTAGCGGTAGGGATGTGGTTCAGCTTGGCAAAAGTGAACCGTCAATAACTAGTGAGCTAAATGACAGGGGTAATCCATCGCTTCGACTTCTTTTCCACTCAGGCGAGCGTATTGCCCCGTCAACCTCCAGAAAGCAGGCTGTGTTTCGGTATAGATTTCAGCCGCCAGAATCAGACGGCGACGATCGACCTCATTCAGCTCCAGCAATGTCCACGGAATAAAGTAGCGATCGCTATCGGTCAGTGTAAACCATAAGGGGCATCCACAGCCGGAACAGAAGAAACGTTCTCCGCGCGTTGATGAGGGAAAGTGCGAAGGTTCTGCTGAATCAGGGGACAGTAGTGGATGACCGCAGGCTTCCAGATACATGGCGACACCACCGGACCACTTCTGGCACAGCGTGCAGTGGCAGGCATAGACATCAAGCATTTCGACGTTTACGGTAAAATGACTCTGTCCGCAAAGACAACGACCAGTGAACGTCTGCACGGCATACTCCTTATGACCGAGTCTACATCAAGAGAAAAAGCCAGCCCTGGATGGACTGGCTTTGTATTCAACTTACAACAAAATTAGAACTGGTAGTTCAGACCAACTGCCACGATGTTGTCAGTGCTAACACGGGCGTCAGAAGTGAATTTGTTGTCGTCCAGCAGGTTGATTTTGTAATCAACGAAGGTAGACATGTTTTTGTTGAAGTAGTAGGTCGCACCCAGATCGATGTATTCAACCAGATCCTGGTCGCCGTAAACACCCAGATCTTTACCTTTGGATTTCAGGTAAGCGATGGACGGACGCAGACCGAAGTCGAACTGGTACTGAGCAACAGCTTCAAAGTTCTGCGTTTTGTTAGCGATACCGTTAACTTTACCGAACTTGGTCATGTTGCGGGTTTCAGAGTAGGTGGTTGCCAGGTAGATGTTGTTCGCATCATATTTCAGGCCAGCAGCCCATACTTCTGCGTTTTTACCGGAAGCGTAGAATTCGTTGTTACCATCACGCATCTGGTCATCAGTACGGTCAGATTTCGCATAGGTTGCACCGATGCCGAAGCCTTCGTATTCATAAGTAGAAGACAGACCGAAACCGTCGCCGTTCGCTTCAACGTCTTTGCTGCGGTCGTTTTTGCCCTGATACTGAGCAGCAAAGTTCAGACCTTCAACCAGACCGAAGAAGTCAGTGTTACGGTAAGTTGCAACGCCGGTAGCACGCTGAGTCATGAAGACGTCAGTCTGGGTCCAGGTATCACCGCCGAATTCTGGCAGGACGTCAGTCCATGCGCCGATGTCGTAAGCTACGCCGTAGTTACGACCGTAGTCGAAAGAACCGTATTCAGCGAATTTCAGGCCAGCGAATGCCAGACGGGTTTTGTCTGCTTCGGAACCTTGATCTTCAGAACGGTTGCCTTTGAATTCATATTCCCACTGGCCGAAACCAACCAGTTGGTCGTTGATCTGAGTTTCGCCTTTGAAGCCCAGACGCGCGTAAGTTTTGTCACCATCGTTGCTGGTATCGTCAGAGAAGTAATGCTGAGCGTGAACTTTACCGTACAGATCCAGTTTGTTACCGTCTTTGTTATAAATCTCAGCTGCGTTTACCGCACCCGCTGCCAACAGGGTAGTCACTGCCACTGCAACTAATTTAAGTTTCATTCTAAATAATCCTTATAATTTTTTCTTTGTGTGTTTCCTAGACCATTGCTAA
>NZ_JANEWM010000012.1:0-92520 GCF_028069825.1 Citrobacter sp. Igbk 14 | reverse complement strand
GGGATAATAGACAAAAAGAAAATCATAAATACATTCAACCGCCCCGCTGGTATGGCTGGAGAACGAGGATACCAGCGAGGCAGCTTCCGTTATTATTTCTCTGGCAATTTAATATCTTTGAACATAGCTTCAATGTCATCGTTGGAACGCAACGCCACCGCCGTATCCACCACATCGCGTGTCAGATGCGGTGCGAAACGCTGAATGAAATCATACATGTAGCTGCGTAAAAATGTGCTGCGACGAAAACCAATTTTCGTGGTGCTGTGACTGAAAATATCATGAGCATCAACACGCACCAGATCCGGATCAGAGAGAGGATCCACTGCCATGCTGGCAATCACGCCCACGCCCAGCCCCAGTCGGACATAGGTTTTTATCACATCAGCATCGGTTGCCGTAAAAACAATACGCGGCTCAAGACCCGCGCGATTAAACGCGGTATCCAGTTCTGAGCGCCCTGTAAAACCAAAGGTGTACGTCACCAGCGGATATTGCGCCAGCTCTTCAATGGATACGGAGGCTTTGTCCGCCAACGGATGGTCTGGCGTAACAACAATCGAACGGTTCCAGTGATAGCATGGCAGCATCACCAGATCATCGTACAGATGCAGTGCTTCCGTCGCGATGGCAAAATCAGCATTCCCCTTCGAAACAGCCTCGGCAATTTGCGTCGGCGATCCCTGATGCATATGCAACGAAACGCGAGGATAACGCTCAATAAAACCTTTAATCACGTTGGGCAGCGCGTAACGCGCCTGCGTGTGTGTGGTAGCAATATATAACGAACCTTTGTCGGGCCAGGTATGTTCACCAGCAACCGACTTAATGGCATCCACTTTTGACAAGACTTCGCGGGCAATACGAATAACTTCCTGCCCTGCAGGAGTCACCTGCGTCAGGTGCTTACCGCTACGGGCAAAAATCTGGATGCCAAGCTCATCTTCCAGCATACGAACTTGCTTACTGATCCCAGGCTGGGAGGTATAGAGTCCTTCGGCCGTTGAGGAGACATTAAGGTTGTGGTTTACCACCTCAACGATATAGCGAAGTTGCTGTAATTTCATGTTAAGCCATCCAGAATTGTGCCATCAGAACATCGTTTAAAAGCAGACTCACACGCGCTGCTAATACGATTTAATAATAAAAAGCCTGTCAACTATAACCACTATATCATTTATATGTACGCTGTATAGGTATGACAAAAAATAATACGTCGCAAACAAAAAGGGTCGCTTACGCGACCCTTTGAGGAGAAATTCAGCCAGAACGCTGTTATTTCTTACCTTCTACCCATTTACCGTCAACGAAAAATGCAGACCACCCGGTTGCTTTACCGTCTTTTTCCGCAGCGACATATTGCTGCTTAGTTTTACGGCTAAAGCGAACCATCGACTTATTACCATCGGGGTCCGTCTGCGGCGCATCGGCCAGGTAACGCAGTTTTTCCGGCAGACGATCGCGGAAGCGATACAACTCTTCCACTAACGGTGCACGGGTTTCACGTGATTTCGGGAAGGTGTTAGCGGCCAGGAAAATACCTGCTGCACCGTCACGCAACACGAAATACGCGTCCGATTTTTCACACGGCAGTTCCGGCAACGGAACAGGATCTTCTTTCGGCGGAGCCACTTCACCGTTACGCAGGATCTTACGGGTGTTTTTACACTCGTCGTTAGTACATGCCATGTATTTACCGAAACGCCCCATTTTCAGGTGCATTTCAGAACCACATTTCTCGCACTCAACGATAGGACCGTCATAACCCTTAATACGGAACTCGCCCTCTTCGATTTCGTAACCATCACAGGTCGGGTTGTTACCACAGACATGCAGCTTACGTTTTGGATCGATCAGATAGCTGTCCATCGCCGTACCACACTTCTGGCAGCGACGCTTTGCGCGCAAGGCGTTAGTCTCAGCGTCATCCCCTTCCAGTACGTTCAGGACTTCATTCTCCGGCACCAGGTTAATCGTGGTTTTGCAACGCTCTTTCGGTGAAAGCGCATAGCCGGAACACCCAAGGAAGACACCGGTGCTGGCGGTACGGATACCCATCTTGCGCCCACATGTCGGACAATCAATGCTGGTCAGTACCATCTGGTTCGGACGCATGCCGCCTTCTTCGGGATCTTTCTCGGCTTTATCCAACTGCTGAGTAAAATCACTGAAGAAGTTGTCGAGCACACCTTTCCACTCAGCTTCGTGGTTCGCCACCTGGTCAAGGCTGTCTTCCATCTGCGCGGTGAAATCGTAGTTCATCAATTCGCGGAAGTTTTCTTCCAGACGATCGGTGACAATTTCACCCATTTTTTCAGCGTAGAAGCGACGGTTCTCAACGCGAACGTAACCGCGATCCTGAATTGTAGAGATGATCGAGGCATACGTTGATGGACGACCAATACCCCGTTTTTCAAGTTCTTTAACCAACGAGGCTTCACTGAAGCGCGCTGGTGGCTTGGTAAAGTGCTGAGCGGGTGTCAGCTCGACAAGTGTCAGTACATCGCCTTTATCCACCGCCGGTAAGATGCGATCTTCATCACCCTTACGCAGTGCAGGCATCACTTTTGTCCAGCCATCGAAACGCAGAATACGGCCACGTGCTTTCAGGCGGAAATCACCCGCGCCCACGGTTAACGTAGTGGAATCGTATTTTGCTGGCGTCATCTGACAGGCAACAAATTGGCGCCAAATCAGTTGATACAGTTTTTGAGCATCGGCTTCCATATCTTTCAGAGATTCCGCCTGAACAGCGACATCAGAAGGACGAATAGCTTCGTGCGCTTCCTGCGAATTCTCTTTGCTGGCGTACTGGTTTGCGCTTTCTGGCAGATACTTTTTGCCAAAATTATCGCTAATGTAATCACGGACCATCGCCACAGCATCCTGACTCAGGTTGGTGGAGTCAGTACGCATATAGGTGATATAACCCGCTTCATACAAGCGCTGCGCCATCATCATGGTTTTCTTCACGCCAAAGCCCAGACGCGTGCTGGCAGCCTGCTGTAACGTGGACGTGATGAAGGGGGCGCCCGGCTTGCTGCTGGTTGGCTTATCTTCGCGTTCCAGAACGCTATAACGTGCTTTTTCCAGCAGGCTTACTGCCGCGAGTGTTTGCTCGCGATTTACCGGACGGAACGGTTTATCGTTCTGATGAGTCACCTCCAGCGGCAATGCATCACCGGCTGGCGTCGTGGTATTGGCATCAATTTCCCAGAACTCTTCGGGGACGAATGCTTTAATTTCACGCTCGCGCTCAACAACCAGACGCACGGCAACCGACTGTACACGACCTGCAGACAGGCCACGGGCAATTTTTTTCCACAGCAGCGGCGACACCATATAGCCGACAACGCGGTCCATAAAGCGACGAGCCTGTTGTGCATTTACGCGGTCGATGTTCAGCTCGCCCGGTTTTTCAAACGCCTGACGAATAGCGTTCTTAGTAATTTCGTTAAACACCACGCGACTGTAGCGGGTGTCGTCGCCACCGATAACTTCCCGCAGGTGCCAGGCAATGGCTTCCCCTTCGCGGTCAAGGTCGGTTGCGAGATAGATGTGATCGGCTTTTTCAGCCAGTTGTTTCAGTTCAGAGACAACTTTTTCTTTACCAGGCAGCACTTCATAGCGCGCATCCCAGTTGTGCCACGGGTCAACGCCCATGCGGTTGACGAGAGCGCCACGTTCATCCTTTTTGGGCTTTTTAGCCGTTTTGGTGGAGGTTGAGTCGGCGCTCTTTTTAGTTGCTGAGCCACTGGTCGGCAAATCACGGATATGACCGACGCTGGATTTCACCACGTAGTCATTACCCAGATACTTGTTGATCGTTTTGGCTTTTGCCGGGGACTCAACGATGACAAGAGCTTTACCCATATTCACCTTTACCTAATTTGATTCTTCCAGAATGCGTCGCACGTTGATTCACCTTCCACTGGCGACGAGACATCGATATGGTCTCTGCGTCGGCGGATATCAACCCCTTAAACTGATTTGCGCTTGTAATGTAACTCTCATGTAACTGAGTTAACAGGCTTTTTCGCACACAAACGCTTTGGCGCGACGGAGTATTGGTCGAATGTCAAGCAAATCTGTTGCCAGATTGACGAAAGCGTCACACTGTACCTGATAAAATGCGTTACGCAACTTTATTAGCATGCAAAAACAAATCTCGCCAGTTGCAATCCCATCCTATAGCCTTCATTTAAGTCAGGGAATATTTGCCCATAAGCTGGGCTCGGCGTAGACTAATGTCCTTGTTTAAGGAGTAAATAATGCATAAAGACACTCAACCCATCGATCGCGAAACACTGCTGATTGAAGCCAACAAAATCATTCGTGAGCATGAGGACACGCTGGCGGGGATTGTCGCCACCGGCGTAACGCAGCGAAACGGCGTGCTGGTTTTCAGCGGAGATTACTTTTTAGACGAGCAAGGGCTACCGACGCCCAAAAGCACTGCGGTGTTTAATATGTTTAAACACCTGGCGCATGTGCTTTCTGAAAAGTACCACTTGATCGATTAACGCGAGAAATGATTTGCCGGATGGCGGCGCTGCTTTATCCGGCCTACGATGTTACGAACCTGTAGGCCGGATTAGATGCGTGAGCATCGCCATCCGGCAATTGCAATTTTACATCAGGGGCTTCTGTCCCCGCTGCCACCAGCGCATAAGTAAGCGGTCTGCACTTTCTGCCGCGCTACCAGTGAAACGGTCCATCAGCTTTTTGCGCTGCATATAGCGGATGCTCAGCACTTCACGGCCATCCATCAACCCGAGAATCACTTCATCACTGGTATTGATCTCATCGACCAACCCGTTTGCCAGCGCCTGTTGCCCAAACCAGTGTTCACCTGTAGCAACCTGTTCGATGTCCAGAGTTGGACGCATACGTTGCACAAAATCTTTAAACAGATGATGGGTTTCATTCAAATCTTCACGGAATTTCTGTCGCCCTTCTTCCGTATTTTCACCAAGCAGTGTCAGCGTACGTTTGTACTGTCCAGCCGTGTGCAGCTCGATATCAATATCCTTGCCTTTCAGGAAACGGTTGAAGTTCGGGATCTGCGCCACCACGCCAATCGAGCCCACAATGGCAAACGGCGCTGAGACAATTTTATCCGCTACACAGGCCATCATATATCCACCGCTCGCTGCGACTTTATCCACCGTTACCGTCAAGGGAATCGCTTTATCGCGTAGGCGCTGCAACTGCGAGGCAGCCAGCCCATAACCATGTACCACACCACCGGGGCTTTCCAGACGCACAACCACCTGATCCTGCGGTTTCACCACCGCCAGTACCGCCGTGACCTCTTCCCGCAATGCGCTGACCTCGTGGGCATCCATACTGCCCTTAAAATCGAGTACCCAGACACGAGGTTTATCTGATGACGCACTGTCCCCCAGTTTTGCTTTGGCTTTGGCAGTTTTGGCCTCTAGCTTATGCTTCTTTTTCTGCGCTTTATGCCATAACTTCTGCTGATGACTATCCAGCAAGGCCATCGACAGATCTTCCTTCATCTCTTTATATTGATCGCTAAGATTAATAACGCGAAGCTCACCACGCTGACGCTTACGTTGTGTCGCGTTTACAATCAGCATGACAATCACCGCAATAGCCACCACAACAGTGACAATTTTTGCCAAAAACAGCCCATATTCAGACAACAATTCCACGAGACCCACCTTGGTTAAACAACGCTACTTTCGCTCAGTGTACAACAGGCGTGTAAACCCGTCTTGCTTCATCCATCCGATGCTGAATCGGCAAAAAGCATGACAAAGTGTTCATTTTGCGGTGTTATTACCTTTGGCTGATTGAAAAACACCAGTGTTTAAGGCATAAAGCCGAAAAGTTATCGCGAACGAGATGGCCAAAGCGTCGCCGAGGAGTAGCCGTGCATTACCAACCTAAACAAGACCTGTTACAGGATCGCATTATTCTGGTCACCGGTGCCAGTGATGGCATCGGACGTGAAGCCGTGCTTACCTATGCACGCTACGGTGCGACCGTTATCCTGCTTGGACGTAATGAAGAAAAATTGCGTCAGGTTGCCCGCACCGTCGCCGATGAAAACGGAACACAACCACAATGGTTTACACTGGATCTGCTGACCTGTACCGCTGAAGAGTGTCACCAGTTGGCGCAACGCCTCGCCGCACATTATCCGCGTCTGGATGGGGTGTTGCATAACGCCGGGCTGCTGGGCGATATTTGCCCGATGAGCGAACAAAATCCGCAGGTATGGCAGGATGTTATGCAGGTCAATGTCAACGCGACGTTTATGTTGACTCAGGCATTGCTGCCGCTGTTACTCAAATCAGATTCAGGATCGCTGGTTTTTACCTCCTCAAGCGTCGGTCGTCAGGGACGGGCTAACTGGGGAGCGTATGCCACCTCTAAGTTTGCAACCGAAGGGATGATGCAGGTCCTGGCAGACGAATACCAGAATCGCCATTTGCGCGTAAATTGCATTAATCCAGGCGGCACGCGTACCGGCATGCGTGCCAGCGCATTCCCGACGGAAGATCCGCAAAAACTTAAAACCCCCGCCGACATTATGCCGCTGTACCTGTGGCTGATGGGCGATGACAGCCGCCGTAAAACCGGTATGACTTTTGATGCCCAACCGGGCCGTAAACCAGGAATTGCCCAATGAGTGAAGAACGCTATCAGCAGCGCCAACAGCGCGTAAAAGACCGGGTTGACGCGCGTGTTGCGGCCGCCAGGGACGAGCGCGGAATTGTCATCGTTTTTACCGGTAATGGTAAGGGTAAAACTACCGCTGCGTTCGGCACAGCAACTCGCGCAGTGGGCCACGGTAAAAAAGTCGGTGTAGTGCAGTTCATTAAAGGTACATGGCCAAACGG
The DNA here is from genome assembly GCF_028069825.1 of Citrobacter sp. Igbk 14. Lineage (NCBI taxonomy): Bacteria > Pseudomonadati > Pseudomonadota > Gammaproteobacteria > Enterobacterales > Enterobacteriaceae > Citrobacter > Citrobacter sp. Igbk 14. The sequence continues at coordinate 85,648 of NZ_JANEWM010000012.1, read as the reverse complement.
CGAAAGAAACCTGCTCGAACCTCATGGTGTAGAGTTTCAGGTGATGGCGACCGGGTTTACCTGGGAAACACAGAATCGTGAAGCTGACACCGCTGCCTGTCTGGCCGTATGGGAACACGGTAAACGAATGCTGGCCGATCCTGAGCTGGATATGGTTGTGCTGGATGAACTGACGTATATGGTGGCCTACGACTACCTCCCGCTTGAAGAGGTGATCAACGCCTTAAACGCGCGCCCGGCCCAGCAGACGGTCATTATTACGGGTCGTGGATGCCATCGCGATATTCTGGAGTTAGCCGACACGGTCAGCGAGTTGCGTCCGGTCAAGCATGCTTTTGAAGCGGGCATTAAAGCCCAAATGGGGATTGATTACTAATAGCAGGCCGGATAAGGCGCTTGCGCCGCATCCGGCTCCACGCTAACGCCTGATGGCGCTTTGCTTATCAGGCCTGTTCATGATTAACCGTTGTTGTTGCGTCCACCCGGGCGACGGCTGCTGCCAACCTGAGAGTGACGCTTCACCGCACGGCGGATCTGATTCGCTTTCATGCGACGACGGTCTTTCTCGACAGCGACTTTAGACGTGGTTTCCGGTTTCAATTCCACCAGTTCACGCAGATAGTTGGTCTGTGCAAGATCAAGCTCCGTCCAGCCGCCACGCGGCAGACCTTTCGGCAATGGAATATCGCCATAACGTACACGGATAAGACGACTTACCTGCACGCCTACCGCTTCCCACAGACGACGAACCTCGCGATTGCGGCCTTCAGTCAGCGTGACGTTATACCACTGGTTAATCCCTTCACCACCGCTGAACTTGATGGTTTTAAACGCAGCCGGACCATCTTCCAGCTGTACGCCACGGCTCAGATCACGCAGTTTAGCTTCATCAACCTGACCGAACACACGCACCGCGTACTCGCGTTCAACTTCACGGCTCGGGTGCATCAGACGGTTCGCCAATTCACCATCTGTAGTAAACAGCAGCAGACCACAGGTATTGACGTCCAGACGACCTACGGCAATCCAGCGCGCGTCGCGCAGCTTTGGCAAGCGGTCAAAAACGGTTGGACGACCTTCCGGGTCGTTACGGGTACACAGTTCACCTTCCGGCTTGTAATAGGCCAGAACGCGGCAGATTTGTTCTGCAGATTCTTTCACCGAAATCAGATGGCCGTCGATACGGATTTTCAGACCCGGCGTCACTTCAACGCGATCGCCAAGCGTGGCAATTTTGCCATCAACGCTCACACGACCTGCTGCAATAATGGATTCAATTTCACGGCGAGAACCGTGGCCAGCACGCGCCAGCACTTTTTGTAACTTTTCGCTCATAGAGCTTCCTTTAGGTGTCGCCTTCACAGGCGTCGAACAGGAGAATCAACGGCACCAGTCAGCGCCATTTTAAGGCCGCGTAGTATAGCGGTTCGCGCCTTTATAAGAAAGGTTTAACGTCACCAACGCCTTCGCGCAATACCACCGGGGAATCATCGGTTAAATCGATGACCGTCGTCGGTTGTTGACCAAGGTAACCACCGTGAATGATCAGATCGACCAACTTCTCCAGACGATCTTTGATCTCTTCGGGATCGGACTCGGTAAACTCGCTGCCCGGAAGCATCAGTGAAGTAGAAAGCATTGGCTCACCCAAAGCTTCGAGCAACGCCAGCGCAATGGGATTCGACGGAACTCGCAGGCCAATAGTCTTACGCTTTTCCTGCAGCAGTCGGCGTGGAACTTCTTTCGTCCCTTTCAGGATAAAAGTATAGTTGCCTGGCGTATTGTTTTTAATTAAACGAAAGGCCACGTTGTCGACAAATGAATAGGTAGACAGCTCCGACAAATCGCGGCACATCAGCGTAAAGTTGTGGCCGTCCGGCAGATGACGGATACGACAAATACGCTCCATCGCGCCTTTATCTTCAATTTTGCATCCCAACGCATAGCCGGAATCGGTTGGATAGACAATCACCCCACCTTTACGCACAATTTCAACGGCCTGATTGATCAACCGCTGCTGTGGGTTTTCGGGATGAATATAAAAAAACTGGCTCATACTTTCCTCTCTGTGATCTCGGGCTGTTCCCAAAGCTGCCACACGCCTTCGACGCCGGCAGGCAACCAAAGTTTGCGCCCCAGTTCAATCCATGGACACGGCTGGTGAAAATCAGACCCTTGCGATGCCCACAACTGATGCTGGCGCGCAAGCGTCGCCAGATGGGTGCGTTCATTGGGAGACTGCTGGCACTGTGCCACTTCCATCGCGTCACCGTGATGTTCAGCAAAATGTGCAACCAGTCTTTTCAGCCACTTAGCGCTAAGATCGTACCGCCCAGGATGAGCCAGAACTGCCTTACCGCCAGAATGATGAATGACATCAATAGCTTGTTCTATTGTACACCACTGTGGCGGAACGTAACCGGTTTTCCCACGGGCAAGATATTTTTTAAAGACATCCGCCATGGTTGTGGCTTTTCCGCATTCCACCAGAAAACGCGCAAAATGGCCCCGCGTGACGGCCCCGCCGTCGGCCAAACGCAAAGCCCCTTCCCACGCTCCCGGAATATGCGCTTTGTCCAGCCGTTCTGCAATCAGGCGCGCGCGCTGCTGGCGGCGTTCCGTTTGCTGTGCCAAAAACGCATGCATCATAGGATGTGCGGTATCAATATTCAGACCCACAATATGGATCTCATGGTTTTCCCAGACCGTTGAAATTTCTACACCCGAGATTAGATTTAGCGCTAGCCCCGAACGTGAAATTTCTTCTCTTGCCGCCGCAATACCTGCCGTGGTGTCATGATCGGTGATCGCCAGTGTACCGACTCGCATCTCTACCGCACGATGTACTAAGGCCTCTGGCGTCAATCGCCCATCGGAGGCTGTCGTATGGCTGTGCAGGTCATAAATCACTGCGTAATTCGTGTCGCTCAAGGCGTCTCCCGTTTCAATAAATGTCGTATCACGATCATCATAGCGGTTTCGACAAATTAACTGAAATCAGGTGTTGACTTTACCCCATTGAACTAGTTAACTAGTACGCAAGTTCACATGAAGAAGGTATCTGAGATGAAAGCACGTTTTGTTCTGCACGGTTGGTGGCGCACTTCCTGATTTCGGGCAGTGTCTTACGTCTGCACTATGCAACCAGATACCCGGCCCGCCACATGAGCGGGCTTTTTTTTGAACAAAATTAATGAGAAGAACGATGCAAACACAAAAACCAACACTTGAACTGCTCGCCTGCGATGCCGCCTACCGTGAGAACCCAACGGCGCTGTTTCATCAGGTGTGTGGCGCACGACCGGCAACGTTGTTGCTGGAATCCGCCGATATCGACAGTAAGGACGATCTCAAGAGCCTGCTGCTGGTAGACAGCGCGTTGCGTATTACCGCCCTGGGTGACACTGTCACTATTCAGGCATTGTCGGCAAATGGCGCGTCACTGCTTCCTCTGCTGGACGCCGCCCTGCCCGCGGGCGTTGAAAACGATAAGCAGCCGAACGTTCGTCAGTTGACCTTCCCCAGCGTAAGCCCGCTGCTCGATGAAGACGCCCGTTTATGCTCACTTTCTGTATTTGACGCGTTCCGTTTGTTGCAGGAGCTGGTCCATGTTCCGGCGCAAGAACGTGAAGCCATGTTCTTCGGCGGTCTGTTTTCCTACGACCTGGTTGCCGGATTTGAAGATTTACCCCAGCTTGAAGCGGGCAACCGTTGCCCGGACTACTGCTTCTATCTGGCAGAAACACTGATGGTTATCGACCACCAGAAAAAAAGCACCCGCATTCAGGCCAGCATCTTTACGCCAAATGACGAGGAAAAACAGCGACTGAACGCCCGCCTGGCACAGTTGAGCCAACAGCTCACCGAACCCGCACCGCCGCTGCCCGTCACTGAAATCCCGCAGATGCAATGCGAATGCAATCAGAGCGATGAAGAGTTCGGTGCAGTAGTGCGTGGCCTGCAAAAAGCGATTCGCGCAGGTGAGATTTTCCAGGTGGTTCCATCTCGTCGCTTCTCGCTGCCCTGCCCGTCGCCGCTGGCAGCCTACTATGTGCTGAAGAAAAGCAACCCCAGCCCGTACATGTTTTTCATGCAGGACAATGATTTCACCCTGTTTGGCGCATCGCCGGAGAGCTCGTTGAAATACGATGCCACCAGCCGTCAGATTGAAATTTACCCGATCGCCGGGACCCGCCCGCGTGGTCGCCGTGCGGATGGCTCGCTGGATCGCGATCTCGACAGTCGTATCGAGCTGGAAATGCGTACCGACCATAAAGAACTTTCCGAACACCTGATGCTGGTAGACCTGGCTCGTAACGATCTCGCACGTATCTGTACCCCAGGTAGCCGCTATGTTGCCGACCTGACCAAAGTCGACCGTTACTCTTTCGTGATGCACCTGGTATCCCGTGTGGTGGGCGAACTGCGTAGCGATTTGGATGTGCTTCATGCTTACCGCGCCTGTATGAACATGGGCACGCTGAGTGGTGCGCCAAAAGTCCGCGCGATGCAATTGATCGCCGAGGCCGAAGGTCGCCGTCGGGGCAGCTATGGCGGCGCGGTCGGTTACTTTACCGCCCATGGCGACCTGGATACCTGCATTGTGATCCGTTCAGCCCTGGTGGAAGACGGTATCGCCACCGTGCAGGCCGGTGCCGGGATTGTTCTGGATTCTGTTCCGCAGTCTGAAGCCGATGAAACCCGTAATAAAGCGCGTGCCGTTTTGCGTGCTATCGCCACCGCGCACCATGCACAGGAGAATTTCTAATGGCTGACATTCTGCTGCTCGATAATATCGACTCATTTACCTACAACCTGGCAGATCAGCTGCGCACTAATGGTCACAACGTAGTGATTTACCGTAACCATATTCCGGCTCAGACGTTAATTGACCGTTTAGCGACGATGAAAAACCCTGTGCTGATGCTTTCTCCAGGGCCTGGCGCACCCAGTGAAGCGGGCTGCATGCCAGAGCTGTTAACCCGCCTGCGCGGCAAACTGCCCATTATCGGTATTTGTCTGGGGCATCAGGCGATTGTTGAAGCCTATGGTGGATATGTCGGTCAGGCGGGGGAAATCCTGCACGGCAAAGCCTCCAGCATTGAACACGATGGGCAGGCGATGTTCGCCGGTCTGGCAAACCCGCTGCCGGTGGCGCGCTATCACTCGCTGGTTGGCAGCAACGTACCGGCCGGATTGACCATTAACGCGCATTTTAACGGTATGGTCATGGCAGTTCGTCACGATACCGACCGCGTATGCGGCTTCCAGTTCCATCCGGAATCGATTCTGACCACTCAGGGTGCGCGTCTGCTGGAGCAAACGCTGGCCTGGGCGCAACAGAAGCTCGAACAAACCAATACGCTGCAACCGATCCTGGAAAAACTGTACCAGGCTCAGACGCTATCACAACAGGAAAGCCACCAGCTGTTCTCTGCTGTCGTCCGTGGTGAACTGAAACCGGAACAGTTGGCTGCAGCGCTGGTCAGTATGAAAATTCGTGGCGAACACCCGAATGAAATTGCCGGTGCGGCAACAGCATTACTGGAAAATGCCGCCCCGTTCCCGCGCCCGGATTATCTGTTTGCCGACATTGTCGGAACCGGCGGTGACGGCAGTAACAGTATCAATATTTCCACCGCCAGCGCGTTTGTCGCGGCGGCCTGTGGATTAAAAGTGGCCAAACACGGCAACCGCAGCGTCTCCAGTAAATCAGGCTCTTCGGATCTGCTGGCAGCATTTGGTATCAATCTGGATATGAACGCCGATAAATCCCGTCAGGCGCTCGATGACCTGGGCGTGTGTTTCCTGTTTGCACCGAAATACCACACGGGTTTTCGCCATGCGATGCCGGTACGCCAGCAGTTGAAAACCCGCACGTTGTTTAATGTGCTTGGGCCATTGATAAATCCGGCGCATCCACCGCTGGCGCTGATCGGCGTTTACAGCCCGGAACTGGTGTTGCCGATTGCCGAAACACTGCGCGTGCTGGGATATCAACGGGCAGCCGTGGTACATAGCGGCGGAATGGATGAAGTTTCACTGCATGCGCCGACCATAGTGGCAGAACTGCATGATGGTGAAATTAAGAGCTACCAGCTAACGGCGGAAGACTTTGGCCTGACGCCATATCATCAGGAACAGTTGGCTGGCGGCACGCCGGAAGAAAACCGTGACATTCTGAGTCGCTTGTTACAAGGTAAAGGTGAGGCCGCTCATGAGGCTGCTGTTGCCGCGAATGTCGCCATGTTAATGCGCCTGCACGGTAAAGAAGACTTAAAAGCCAACGCGCAAACCGTGATTAATGTGCTGCGCAGCGGTGCGGCTTACGACCGTGTCACTGCACTGGCCGCAAGAGGGTAAATGATGCAAACCGTTTTAGCGAAAATTGTCGCTGACAAGGCGATTTGGGTAGAAGCCCGCAAACAGCAACAACCGCTGGCCAGCTTTCAAAATGATGTTCAACCCAGCACGCGTGATTTCTACGATGCGCTGCAAGGGACACGAACCGCTTTTATTCTGGAGTGTAAAAAAGCCTCTCCGTCAAAAGGCGTGATCCGTGATGACTTCGACCCGGCACAGATTGCGGGAGTGTACAAACATTACGCGTCCGCAATTTCCGTGCTGACGGACGAGAAATATTTTCAGGGTAGCTTTGATTTCCTGCCCATCGTCAGTCGCATCGCACCACAGCCGATTCTGTGTAAAGACTTTATTATCGATCCTTACCAGATTTATCTGGCACGTTTCTACCAGGCCGACGCCTGCCTGCTGATGTTGTCGGTTTTAGATGATGAACAGTATCGTCAACTCGCTGCCGTCGCCCACAGTTTGAAAATGGGCGTGCTGACTGAGGTCAGCAATGAAGAAGAGTTGGAGCGCGCCATTGCGCTGGGTGCAAAAGTCGTCGGCATTAACAACCGTGATTTACGTGACCTGTCGATTGACCTCAATCGTACCCGCCTGCTTGCACCTCGTCTGGGCCATGGTGTCACCGTCATCAGTGAATCCGGGATCAACACCTATGGCCAGGTTCGCGAACTCAGCCATTTTGCCAACGGCTTTCTGATAGGCTCGGCGCTGATGTCCCATGATGACCTGCATACCGCCGTGCGTCGTGTTTTGCTTGGCGAAAATAAAGTCTGCGGACTGACCCGTGCACAGGATGCAAAAGCAGCGTACGAATCTGGGGCCATTTATGGCGGCGTAATTTTTGTCCCAACCTCACCGCGCGCTGTCAGTGTTGAACAGGCACGAGACGTTATGACGGGTGCGCCGTTACAGTACGTCGGCGTGTTCCGTAACGCCGAGATCGCTGACGTCCACGAAAAAGTCACCTCACTGTCGCTGGCCGCCGTACAACTACATGGAAGCGAAGATCAGGCCTATGTCGATGCTCTGCGCAAGGTGCTGCCCGCACAGGTGCAAATTTGGAAGGCACTGAGTGTTGGCGAATCACTGCCTGCTCGTCGCTATCAACATATTGATAAATACGTTTTTGATAACGGCCAGGGTGGCAGCGGTAAGCGCTTTGACTGGTCGCTACTGGGCGGACAATCGCTGGATAACGTTTTACTGGCTGGCGGACTCGGTGCAGATAACTGCGTCGACGCGGCTAAAACCGGCTGTGCCGGGCTCGATTTTAATTCTGGCGTAGAGTCACAGCCGGGCATCAAAGATGCACGTCTTCTGGCTTCAGTCTTTCAGACGCTGCGCGCATATTAAGGAAAAGGACATGACAACATTACTCAATCCGTATTTTGGTGAATTTGGCGGTATGTATGTGCCACAGATTCTGATGCCTGCACTGCGCCAACTGGAAGAAGCGTTCGTCAGTGCACAAAAAGACCCTGAGTTTCAGGCCCAGTTTACCGACCTGCTGAAAAACTATGCCGGGCGCCCTACCGCGTTGACCAAATGCCAGAACATCACTAACGGCACCAGGACTACGCTGTATCTCAAGCGTGAGGATCTGCTGCACGGCGGCGCGCACAAAACGAACCAGGTTCTGGGACAAGCGTTACTGGCGAAGCGCATGGGGAAAACAGAAATCATCGCAGAAACAGGTGCGGGTCAGCACGGTGTGGCGTCTGCCCTTGCCAGCGCCCTGCTGGGCTTAAAGTGCCGCATTTATATGGGTGCGAAAGACGTCGAGCGTCAGTCTCCGAACGTTTTCCGTATGCGTCTGATGGGTGCTGAAGTTATTCCGGTACACAGCGGCTCTGCCACGTTGAAAGATGCCTGTAACGAGGCGTTGCGCGACTGGTCTGGCAGTTACGATACCGCGCACTATATGCTGGGTACGGCGGCAGGCCCGCATCCTTTCCCGACTATCGTACGCGAGTTCCAGCGCATGATTGGTGAAGAAACAAAAGCGCAGATTCTGGAAAAAGAAGGCCGTCTGCCGGATGCCGTGATCGCCTGTGTCGGCGGCGGCTCAAACGCGATCGGCATGTTCGCCGATTTTATAAATGAAACCAGCGTTGGTCTGATTGGCGTTGAGCCTGGTGGTCACGGGATCGAATCCGGCGAGCACGGCGCACCGCTGAAACATGGTCGTGTCGGGATTTACTTCGGCATGAAGTCGCCAATGATGCAGACCACTGAAGGGCAAATCGAAGAGTCCTACTCCATTTCTGCGGGGCTGGACTTCCCGTCAGTCGGGCCACAACACGCTTATCTGAACAGTATCGGACGCGCTGACTATGTTTCGATTACTGATGATGAAGCGCTTGAAGCCTTCAAAACACTGTGTCTGCATGAGGGGATTATCCCGGCGCTGGAGTCTTCCCACGCCCTGGCACATGCGTTGAAAATGATGCGGGAAAACCCGGAGAAAGAGCAATTACTGGTGGTCAACCTCTCTGGTCGCGGCGACAAAGACATTTTCACCGTACACGATATTCTGAAAGCGCGAGGGGAAATCTGATGGAACGTTATGAAAACCTGTTTGCACAACTGAAGGACCGCAAAGAAGGCGCTTTTGTCCCCTTCGTAACCCTGGGCGATCCTTCTGTTGAACAGTCACTGAAAATCATTGATACGCTGATCGAAGCGGGTGCCGATGCGCTTGAGCTGGGTATTCCGTTCTCCGATCCGCTGGCCGACGGTCCAACCATTCAGGAAGCGACCTTACGTGCGTTCGCGGCAGGCGTCACACCGTCACAATGCTTTGAAATGTTGGCACTGATTCGGCAAAAACACCCAACCATTCCGATTGGTTTACTGATGTATGCCAACCTGGTGTTCAGTAAAGGTATTGACGAATTTTACGCACAGTGCGAGAAGGTCGGTGTAGATTCGGTATTAGTCGCCGATGTGCCGGTTGAAGAATCTGCGCCATTCAGAACGGCGGCATTACGCCATAATGTCGCACCAATTTTCATTTGCCCGCCTAACGCTGATGAAGAACTGCTGCGCCAGATTGCCGCTCATGGCCGCGGTTATACCTATCTATTGTCACGCGCAGGTGTTACAGGTGCCGAAAATCGTGCAGCGTTACCGTTACATCATCTGGTCGAGAAGCTAAAAGAATTTAATGCCCCGCCTTCATTACAGGGCTTTGGTATCTCTGCACCGGAACAGGTGACAGGCGCCATTGAAGCAGGTGCTGCGGGGGCTATTTCTGGATCGGCGATTGTCAAAATCATTGAGAAGAATGTTGCAGCACCAGAGCAAATGCTGGCTGAGCTGAAAGCCTTTGTCAGTGCAATGAAAGCCGCGACCCATCAGTAAGCTGAAATAACCGCCAGAGACTTCTGGCGGTTTTACCCGTCTTTCGCCTGCTTCATTTTGTACATGGCGTTATCCGCACTCTGGATGGCCACATCCAGTTCGCCCTTCACCTCAGCAACGCCCCATGACACTGACAGCGGTACGGTGTGGCCATCCACCACAAAGACGTGATTGTTGACCTGGCCACTGATACGCTGCGCAATCGCGATAGCATCACTTGTCTGGGAGCGAAACAGCAGGATCATAAATTCATCCCCACCGGTACGAATCACGAGATCGTGGCTGGTACGAGTGTTTGACAACATTCTGTTGGCAATAGTTTGCAGCGCGCGATCGCCTGCGGCATGCCCCCAGGTGTCGTTGACTGCCTTAAACTTATTGCAATCCAGCAGCACCACAGAACAATGTGATAAGTCCCGACGCTTAATAATGTCGAGAATTCGCCGATTAAAGCAGCCAGTCAGCGAATCAATATAGACTTTGAGGTCGCTTTGATTCAGCCACGACTTCAGCGAGAAACTGATCATAATAAAGAAGAATGGTGCCAGCAGTATCACAATTCCGGCGTGCGTATCGCGCACCATAAACCGGCCTAATGCTATTGAGTAGTACAGCGCATATTTTTCTGACAACTTCCGCACCATAATGCGCGTTTTCCCCGTACATTTGCCAGATAAACAGAGGCGCTCATTATTGGATAAATTCACCAGAGCCACATTTAGGCCTGGTGGCATTTGATAGTCAAAAGCATTTGCCAACGCCTCCTGCAACTCCGGCTTTGAATGGTCATAGACCAGATAGGCGACGATTTGATCCGATATCTCTTTCCCGGAAAGGTCATAGATATAGCTCACCACGCTGTAGGCTTTTTCACCGGTAATTTTATCGGTATAAAAATTCGTTGAACTGAGCGCTTTATTCTTGATGTTTTTTTGCAGCAAACGGGTATAAAAATCGACTGGCGGATAGAAAAATCCGGTAATGTCCTGCGCCATTTCAGAATCAGAGAACGTAAAATTGCGCGAATCAGAAGGCATAAACCAGTAAAAATAATCCGCATTCTTGGCAATGATGTAACGATGCGCATCAAAACTGCCAGGATTTAACTCATTAACCATGCCGCGAATAAACTCCGCTGCCGTATACATACATATAGCTTTAAGGTTAGCTTGTCGGGCGATAATCGTCCCTGTTGCCGAATGCACCCGCTTTGGGTCGGCATTAATCCCCCATTCACCCGCATTTCGCGGAACAAACTGCGCTGCATTATCACATTGATCGTCATTTTTAATGTGATGGTAGCGCTCACCAATCGCATCGGCGATGAGTTCATTATCGTTAAAGATATCCAGCATACGCGCTTGCAGGCGGTTAATCCCTTCACTGGCCGTGGCCATACGCTGTTCGTAGATGATAAACAGAAACAACGAGGTAAATATCAGCGTAATCAGCCCCGATACCAGCAGTGCCTGCCTGTTCCTGAGCTTATCTTGCACAATCTTCACGAGTCCACCCTGATAGTTAACGGTAATGCCAAACCGGTTACCCGTTTATGTTGTTGCATAACAGCGCTGAGTATTAAAAATAATAGTGATCGTCCTGCGGCCCTGATAATGGATGAAAATAAGGTCTCTCCCGTGTACCTAAGTTACAGATTTATACAACAAAAGAACATTTTTGTTAACAAAAATGCAAACTAGTCATCCCCGGCTATCGGATAGCCGGCACGCCGAATCGCCTCCCGACAGTCGCTCACACCTGCGGCATACCCCGCTTCGATTTCACAAACCGGACTGGCGCTGCAATAAGGTAGTGTGATTTGTGTGGCGATGACCTTTTCCAGGGCTTCCACCCTGCTCATGTAATTCAATAATTCGCGCGCAGCATACACGGCAAACTCTTTCGTATCATCGTCTATGGATGCTTCCATAAGGGAAATTTTTTGTTGTAGCAGCTGACGGGGCAATATCATCGTCAATACCCTCAAAGCCAGTTTGCTTAAAGAGTAGCATTACATCAAAGGGGAGAAAGTCGGGAAGGGAAAAAGAGAGGAGAAAAGCTGGCCGCTAAACGACCAGCCTTTCAGACTGGAATCGCTGACTTAAAAACGATAACCCGCGGAGAACATAAACACCCACGGATCAAGGCGTACGCTGTCGCGCTGCTGGACGCCACCCATTTTATAGCTCGCGGTGGTGTCGATATCCATGTACCAGACCGACATGTTAATCAGCCAGTCGCGGTTGATCAGATAGTCCATACCGACTTGTCCTGCCGCACCCCAGGAGTCTTTCAGGCTCAGATCGGATAAACCCGCTTCTTTCCCGTTGTTGTTAAAACCTTCATCGAAGAAAGTCGTGTAGTTCACACCTACGCCAACGTAAGGACGCAGTTTGCTGCTGGAGTCGCCAAAGTACCACTGCGCCATTAATGTCGGCGGTAAATGATGAACGGTGGCAATATCACCGGTTGCCCCGGTGCCGATCTTATGGCGGAACGGCGTGGCTGCCAGTAACTCAACGCCAATATTGTCGGTTGCCATATACGTGAATGTCAGGCCCAACTGCGTATTGTTGCTGACATCAAAGCCACCCAGGCTTCCCAGCGTACCACCCGCGCCTTCCGTCGGTCTGACGGTAGCCGAACCTGCACGAATAAAGAACTCTCCGGCCTCATGCGCAAATGCGTTCCCAGAGAGAAGAGTTGTTAAAGCCAATGCTGCAACTGTTAATTTTTTCATGTCCGCTCCATCGTTATGGTTATAAAAGCGGAACGAATATACCCACAATGGAGTAATAAGTGATCTAACCTGGATCACATTGAGTTTGATAATTTAACATTTATTGATCCAGATTAAGTTAGAACTTGCATTCAAAATCCTGGTTAAATTAATTCAGATCAATTTTGATATATTTTCACTATGCAAGTACCTTTAGCTCCAACAGGAAGCGTTTGTTATTTGAACGTGATGTACAGAGAACACACAATGATGTTTCAAGATGCTGAAGTCCTGGCCAAAAATTACCGGAGCTTTACAAAGATATGCCTTTCCATACATCGTACGATGCTGCCACTGTAGAGTTATCCAGGGTACAATTGCGCGCAAATGAACACCTGCAAAACTCAAGGAGAGTGCATGTCTATCACGGCGAAATCCGTTTACCGTGACACGGGAAACTTTTTCCGTAATCAATTCATTACCATCTTGCTGGTATCGTTATTGTGCGCGTTTATCACAGTGGTGCTAGGGCATGCCTTTTCTCCCAGCGACGCGCAAATCGCGCAACTGAGCGAAGGGGATCAGCTAACCAGCAGTGTGGGCTTGTTCGACCTGGTACAGAATATGACGCCGGAGCAGCAGCAAATTTTGCTACGCGCTTCTGCAGCATCGACGTTTTCAGGGCTGATTGGTAATGCCATCCTTGCAGGAGGCATCATCCTGATGATTCAACTGATTTCGGCGGGTCATCGGGTTAGCGCATTACGCGCCATTGGCGCCAGCGCGCCGGTATTACCTAAATTGTTTATTCTGATTTTTCTGACTACCCTGCTGGTACAGGTCGGTATTATGCTGGTTGTCGTGCCAGGTATTCTGCTGGCTATCTTGCTGGCCCTCGCGCCAGTGATGGTCGTGCAGGATAAAATGGGCGTCTTTGCCGCTATGCGCAACAGTATGCGTCTGGCGTGGTCTAATATGCGACTGGTAGCGCCGGCAGTAATCGGTTGGTTACTGGCAAAAACGCTGCTGTTGCTTTTTGCGCCAAGTTTTGCAGTACTAACGCCAAACGTAGGCGCGGTATTGGCGAATACGCTGAGCAATATGATCTCTGCTGTGCTGCTGATCTATTTGTTCCGCCTGTATATGCTGATTCGTCAATAAACCCTGAACGCATGCCGGGTGTGTTACCCAATACTTTTTGATTACGGACTCGAAGAATGAAGCAGTTTCTTGATTTTTTACCGCTGGTTGTCTTTTTTGCTTTTTATAAGCTCTATGACATCTACGCGGCAACCTCGGCGCTTATTGTCGCAACGGCTGTGGTGTTGATTTACAGTTGGGTTCGCTATCGCAAGGTCGAGAAGATGGCGTTAATCACCTTTGTTCTGGTTGCCGTCTTCGGTGGCCTGACGATTTTCTTCCACAACGATGAATTCATTAAGTGGAAGGTTACGGTGATTTACGGACTGTTTGCCGGTGCACTACTGGTTAGCCAGTGGGTAATGAAAAAGCCACTGATTCAGCGCATGTTAGGAAAAGAGCTGACACTGCCGCAGCCGGTATGGTCAAAGCTGAATCTGGCCTGGGCTGTCTTCTTCATCCTGTGTGGACTGGCCAATATCTACATTGCGTTTTGGCTGCCGCAGAACATTTGGGTCAACTTCAAAGTGTTCGGATTAACCGCCCTGACCTTATTCTTCACGTTGCTGAGCGGAGTCTATATCTACCGCCATCTGCCGCAGGAAGATAAATCGTAATATGTGTTCGCCAGATCTGCGGATCTGGCGAATTTTTATCCGCTTGCGTTCTTCGTGGCAGACAAGCTGGCTTACATCCCCTCCGCGCGCCGCATCCCCTCTGTTCTCCGCCCGTAAATTCTAGTAGCATCGCGCCTGTAATCTTTCTCTACAGTCGGTTCTACAATGACAACAACGAATAACACCCCCCAGGGTGAACTGGTTTTACGCACTCTGGCCATGCCTGCCGATACCAATGCTAACGGTGATATTTTTGGCGGCTGGCTGATGTCACAGATGGATATTGGTGGCGCTATTCAGGCCAAAGAGATCGCACACGGCCGCGTGGTGACGGTGCGAGTTGAAGGAATGAGCTTTTTGCGCCCGGTTGCCGTAGGTGATGTCGTCTGTTGCTACGCTCGCTGTGTAAAACGCGGAACGACGTCAATCAGCATTAATATTGAAGTCTGGGTGAAGAAAGTCGCTTCGGAACCCATTGGCCAGCGTTACAAAGCCACTGAAGCCCTATTTATCTACGTCGCTGTAGATAAAGACGGTAAACCCCGTCCGATACCAACACAGGTCTGATAACCAGCGTTAACACCGTTATCAAACCTGCTTGCCGGAGAAGGCCTGACGCCAACTCCGGCACGCCAGTTACTCAATCTGCGCCGTACCGTTCAGACGGAAAACGATATTCACCACCAGGCCAGATCCCGGTTTGCCCGCCTCGTAACGCCATCTGCGCATCGCATTTTTCACTTCACGCTCAAACATATTGGCAGGCTGTGCGGAAAGCACCTCAACATTCTCTACACGGCCATCTGATGTGACATCAAACTTGACCTTCACCCGGCCTTCAATGCGCAGAGCCTGCGCGCGCGCCGGATACTGTGGTTGATTACGACTTAAGGCGCGTGGCCCAGACGGTGCACTAACCGCAGGTTTACTGGTTGCCGGTGCGGTACTGGTTGCTGCCGGACGAGCAGGCGCCGTGTTCTCAAACGGCGATGCCGGACGCGACTCAGCCGGTTTCACGTCACGTTTTGGCTGCTCTTCAACCTTTTTCACCGGTTTCGGCTTCGGTTTTGGCTTAGGCTTCGGTTTCTCGATCACCACCGGTGCCTCTTTTGGCGGTTCCGGTATAGGTTCAGGTTCCGGTTCAGGCTCAACGACAGGCTCCGGCGGTGGTTGAACTGCCTGAGGTGGCTCAAGATCGGCAGGTGCGACCATCGTGATGGAGATCGGCTGCGCGGGTGCAGGCAGTTCAATAACCTGATGTACCGAGGTATACAACAGACCCGCCACTACAGCGCCGTGAATGCCGACGGAAAGTAACGTCGGCCAGGGAAAGCGACGAGGTAAATCAAGGGTCATTGCAGTCATAATCGTTTCAGTTATAAAACCAGGCCTCGATTTTAAATGCAAATAGCAATCATATTCAATAAGCCCATGACAGTAAGCCGCATTTAAAACGCAATTTCATGTAAAAAAACCATTATCTTAATATGGCCTTAACAAAGCTATTATCTTTACGTTGCAGTTACCAGGGCTTTCCAATAACGTAAACGCGACTTTTACCGATCAAGGAGCTCTACCCGTGCTGTATGTAATTTATGCTCAAGATATCGCAGATTCTCTCGAAAAACGTCTTTCCGTACGCCCTGCTCACCTGGCCCGCCTGCAACTCCTCCATGATGAAGGTCGTCTACTGACGGCAGGCCCTATGCCCGCGGTCGACAGTAACGATCCGGGTGCGGCGGGATTTACCGGTTCGACGGTGATTGCGGAGTTTGAATCTTTAGAGGCAGCACAGGCGTGGGCAGATGCCGACCCGTATGTGGCTGCAGGAGTTTATGCGCAGGTTTCGGTCAAGCCGTACAAAAAAGTATTTTAAAAAACAGAACGGACAGGAATACATTGGGCACCGCCTGCGGTGCCCTTTTTGGATCAAATGCTATAGATCGCAAACAGCAACGAATTTCGTTGATGATTGAGAATGCATTTTCTGATGGAGTGGATACGCATGTTACGGCGCGATTGCCCTTCAAGCCAACGTGCTTTACGGCGGCTAGCCTGACGCAGCATCCGCCAGCGTCCCACTTCCGTTCTACTACGCTTCATGTTAACTACTCTTCCAGTCACAGAGCGGGCATTATACCCCCAGACCGAATGCAGACCAGTGGTTTTCCCGTGTTTTTATTTGCCAGATGACTCCTGATGCGTAAACTCTTAACAATACGCTTTCAAAAGGATTTTTAAATTTATGACAACCTTCTACACCGTGGTGAGTTGGCTGGTCATTCTGGGTTACTGGGTACTCATTGCTGGCGTTACATTACGCATTCTGATGAAGCGACGCGCAGTACCCTCCGCAATGGCCTGGCTTTTGATCATCTATATACTGCCATTGGTAGGGATCATTGCTTATCTGTCCTTTGGTGAACTTCACCTGGGCAAACGCCGGGCCGAGCGTGCCAGAGCGATGTGGCCATCAACAGCTAAATGGTTGAACGATCTCAAAGCCTGCAAACATATTTTCGCGCAAGAAAACAGCAGCGTTGCCTCATCATTATTTAAGTTATGCGAGCGTCGCCAGGGCATTGCTGGCGTTAAGGGCAATCAGCTACAGCTTCTCACCAGCTCTGATGACGTGATGCAGGCGTTAATCCGCGATATTCAGTTGGCGCGTCACAACATTGAGATGGTGTTCTACATCTGGCAACCTGGCGGTATGGCCGATCAGGTCGCGGAATCATTGATGGCCGCCGCCAGACGGGGGATTCACTGTCGTTTGATGCTGGACTCCGCGGGCAGCGTGGCATTCTTCCGTAGTCCGTGGGCGGCGATGATGCGCAACGCGGGTATCGAGGTGGTCGAAGCGCTAAAGGTTAACCTGATGCGTGTATTTTTACGCCGTATGGACCTGCGCCAACATCGTAAAATGATCATGATCGACAACTACATCGCCTACACCGGTAGCATGAATATGGTCGATCCGCGTTTCTTTAAACAGGATGCCGGTGTCGGACAATGGGTTGACCTGATGGCGAGAATGGAAGGGCCGGTGGCCACTGCCATGGGGATCGTCTACTCCTGCGACTGGGAAATTGAGACCGGTAAACGCATTTTACCGCCGCCTCCCGATGTCAACATCATGCCGTTTGAGCAGGCTAGCGGACACACCATTCACACTATTGCCTCCGGCCCTGGCTTCCCTGAAGACCTGATCCATCAAGCCTTATTGACCGCCGCATATTCTGCTCGTGAATATTTAATCATGACCACCCCGTACTTTGTCCCCAGTGACGATCTGCTGCACGCCATCTGTACAGCGGCGCAGCGCGGTGTAGATGTCAGCATCATTCTTCCACGCAAGAATGACTCAATGCTGGTCGGCTGGGCAAGCCGGGCTTTTTTCACCGAGTTACTGGCGGCAGGCGTGAAAATCTATCAGTTCGAAGGCGGGTTGTTACATACCAAAAGCGTGCTGGTCGATGGCGAACTGAGTCTTGTCGGTACCGTAAACCTGGATATGCGCAGCCTGTGGCTGAATTTTGAGATAACACTGGTGATTGACGATGCCGGATTCGGCGGTGACCTCGCCGCGGTACAGGATGATTATATTTCGCGTTCCCGCCTGCTGGATGCACGTTTGTGGGTAAAACGACCACTCTGGCAGCGTATCGCTGAGCGACTGTTTTACTTCTTTAGCCCGTTGCTGTAAAACGTGCCCATCAGACAGTAAACAGGTAGTCATTATGGATATGGATTTGAACAACCGCCTGACCGAAGACGAAACGCTTGAGCAGGCTTATGACATTTTTCTCGAACTGGCGGCGGACAATCTCGATCCGGCCGACATCCTTCTGTTTAATTTGCAGTTTGAAGAACGTGGCGGTGCAGAGTTATTTGACCCTGCACAAGACTGGCAGGAGCACGTCGATTTTGACCTGAATCCTGACTTCTTCGCCGAAGTAGTGATTGGTCTGGCAGACTCAGAAGACGGTGAGATTAACGATATTTTTGCGCGTGTTCTGTTATGTCGCGAAAAAGATCACAAACTCTGCCACATTCTCTGGCGCGAATAATGAAAACAAAAAGCTGCTCTCGCAGCTTTTTTTATTTCTAGTCAGGCAATTTACTTCCGCAGCGATTACAAAATTGCGCGCTGTGCTCATGCTGGCTTTGTTGACACTGCGGACATTTGCGCTGATTTTGCCGATGCTGAAACGCACTGCTCATGTGTGTTGTTATCAATCCTGTCGGGATTGCAATAACCGAATAACCAATCAGGATCAGTACTGACGCAACCATGCGGCCAAGCGGGGTATGCGGGGTAATATCACCATAACCGACTGTCGTAACCGTAACGATTGCCCAATATACCGACGCATTCAGCGTGGTAAAACCATATTTCGGGCCTTCGATCAGGTACATCAGTGCACCAAAGACAATCATCAGAATGGCAATAAACGAGTAAAACAGCATCAACTGATGACGGGCACTTTTAATTGCGCTCCAGAACACACGTAGCGACGGCATAAATCGCAACAGTTTGAGTATTCTCAGTACACGCAGCACGCGCATCGCTCGCCAGGCGAAAACATAACTCAGACTAATTTCCGGCCATAGCCACATCACATACAGTGGCAGAATCGTCGCGAGATCGATAATTCCCCAAAAGCTAAACACATATTTTGCAGGATTGGCCCAGCAGCACAATCTGAGCAGATATTCGAGGGTAAAGACCAGTGTAATAAAGACTTCCAGCCAGACAAAAATATGCCATTCATCATAGGTTAAATGGTATTGCGTCCCAACCCCAGACTCAATGAAGATAACAATCACGCTCAGCAATGCGAACAGTGCACACATGCCTTCAAAACGGCGCCCCGAGCGTGTATCTAAATCAAATAATGTACGGTAGAGAGTACGGCGAACAGAAGAGACTAAGCCTGACACATTTACCTCACCAAAAAGAAGGGCTGACAGTATGTCAGCCCTCTCGATTATAGCGGGTCTACTTTTAAGCAGGAAACCGCGTGTCGGAAACTCCCTTCAAGTACAGGACGCGTTTTCGCGCATTCTGGTCCGGCGATCGGACAACGCGTGCGGAACACACACCCCGAAGGCGGATTAATCGGGGACGGTAACTCACCTTCCAGCAGCTGGATAACCTTGTTCCTCTCCATATCAGGATCGGGAATTGGCACCGCTGACATTAGCGCTTTGGTATAGGGATGCAGCGGATTATGGTACACCTCGTCATAGGTCCCTAATTCCACCGCATGCCCGAGATACATCACCAGCACGCGATCGGAAATATGTTTAACCACTGCCAGGTCATGGGCAATGAAGATTAATGATAAACCCATCTCACGCTGTAATTGCTGCAACAGGTTAACAACCTGCGCCTGAATCGATACATCCAGCGCGGATACGGGCTCATCACAAATTATCAGCTTCGGCTCAAGGATCAACGCGCGGGCAATACCAATACGCTGGCACTGCCCACCGGAAAACTCGTGCGGATAGCGGTTAATCAGGTTAGGCAGTAACCCCACTTTCATCATCATCGCCTTTACGCGGTCACGAACTTCCTGCCCAGGCAGATTCGGGTGATAAGTCCTCAACGGTTCAGCGATAATTTCACCGATGGTCATACGCGGGTTTAGCGATGCCAGTGGATCCTGGAAAATCATCTGGATGTCACTACGTACCGCCCGCCACTCATCGGGTTTCATGCCAAGCAAATCTTTGCCGAGCCAGGCGACTTTACCATCGGTCGCTTTTACCAGACCGATAATCGCACGCGCAAACGTCGATTTCCCGCAGCCGGATTCCCCCACCACACCTAATGTTTCGCCCTCATACAGACGTAGTGTAACGCCATCAACGGCTTTCAGCGTTTTCGACGGTTGCCAGAACCACTGTTTACCATCTTTGATGTCGAAATGGACTTTCAGATCGGCAATTTCGAGGAGTACTTTTCGTTGTTCGGTTACCGCATTCATACCAGTTCCTCCACCGGTTTAAAGCAGGCACGCAGACGGCCCGGACTAAACTCTTCCAGTGGCGGAGCACTGCTACAGATTTCCATGGCATGCGGGCAACGGGGCTGGAACGGGCAGCCTTTCGGTAAACGCAACAGGTTCGGCGGATTACCCGGGATAGTCAGCATTTCTTCCCCTTCGGCATCCAGACGCGGGACGGCATTAAGCAGGCCAATTGAATACGGATGAACAGGCTTATAAAAGACATCGCGCGCACTACCATATTCCATCGTGCGTCCGGCATACATCACCAATACTTTGTCGCAAATACCGGCAACAACACCGAGGTCGTGGGTAATCATGATGATTGCGGTATTGAATTCACTTTTCAGCTCATTCAGCAGCGTCATGATTTGCGCCTGAACCGTAACATCCAGCGCAGTAGTGGGTTCATCGGCAATCAGTAACTTTGGCCTGCACAGTAGCGCCATGGCGATCATCACACGTTGACGCATACCGCCGGAGAATTCATGCGGGTACATTTTCATACGCTTACGCGCTTCCGGCATTTTCACCGCATCCAGCATTCTGACTGACTCTTCAAAGGCTTCTGCTTTGCTCATACCTTTGTGTAGCATCAGAACTTCCATTAACTGTTCGCCGACCCGCATATACGGATTCAGAGAGGTCATAGGGTCCTGGAAGATCATCGAGATTTGCTCGGCGCGCAGTTTGTTCAGCTCACGCTCCGGTAAGTTCAGGATCTCACGACCGTTAAATGTAGCGGAACCGCCAATTCGGCCATTTGCGGCCAGCAGGCCCATCAAGGCAAATGCAGTCTGCGACTTACCTGAACCAGACTCACCCACAATACCCAGCGTTTCCCCGGCACGTAGTGAAAAGTTTAAATCGTTTACTGCAGTAACATCACCATCAGGGGTGGCAAACGTCACTCGCAGATCGGTAACGTTCAGCAGTGCGTTAGCCTGTTGTTGCGCGAGCGGCGCGGTTGAGGTCTCAATTACGCTCATGGCGGCACTCCTTAACGGTCTTTCGGGTCGAGGGCATCACGCAGGCCATCGCCAATAAAGTTAAAACAGAATAGCGTCACCACCAGGAACCCTGCCGGGAACAGCAGTAACCATGGCGATACTTCCATCGAGTTGGCACCATCACTGAGTAATGCGCCCCAGCTACTTAGCGGCTCTTGTGTACCAAGTCCCAGGAAGCTCAGGAACGATTCAAACAGGATCATGCTGGGAACCAGCAACGAGGCGTAGACCACCACTACACCCAGTACGTTTGGCACAATGTGGCGCACAACAATACGCACGGTAGACACCCCACCAACCTGGGCTGCTTCAATAAACTCTTTGCGCTTCAGGCTCAGCGTCTGGCCACGAACGATACGCGCCATGTCAAGCCAGGACACCATCCCAATCGCCACAAAGATCAGCAGAATGTTTTGCCCAAAGAAGGTGACCAACAGAATAACGAAGAACATGAACGGGAAGGAGTTAAGGATTTCCAGCAGACGCATCATCACGGAGTCGATTTTACCGCCCAGGTAACCCGATAGTGAACCGTACAGCGTGCCCACAATCACCGCCACCAGCGCCGCCGCAATCCCCACCATCAACGAGATCCGTCCTCCAATTGCCACCCGTACCAGCAGATCACGACCGGATGAGTCAGTGCCAAAATAGTGCCCGGACTCCGTATCAGGCGCGCTGGACATCATGCCCCAGTCAGTATCGAAGTAGGTAAACTGCGATAACATAGGTGCCAACGTCACAAACAGCGCAATAATCACCAGTACCACGAGGCTGGCTACTGCCGCCCGGTTATGCATAAAGCGTCGACGAGCGTCCTGCCACAGGCTGCGGCCTTCGACCTCCAGCTTCTCACTGAAATTCTCCAGCGCTTCGCTGTTTTTCTTACTTAACATCATAGCGAGCTCCAGTATCAGTAACGGATTTTCGGGTCGATTACGGCATACAGCACATCGACAATCGCGTTAAACACGATGGTCAGCGCGCCGACCAGAATAGTCAGGCTCAGTACCAGCGAGTAATCGCGGTTTAATGCGCCATTCACAAACAGCTGCCCAATACCCGGTAAACCATAGATAGTTTCAATAACCATCGAACCGGTAATGATGCCGACAAACGCGGGGCCCATATAGGACAACACCGGCAACAACGCAGGTTTTAACGCATGGCGGAAAATAATCCGTCGCATCGGTAACCCTTTAGCACGCGCGGTCCGAATAAAGTTAGAGTGCAGCACTTCAATCATCGAGCCGCGGGTAATACGCGCAATACTGGCAATATAGGCCAGGGATAGCGCCACCATTGGCAGGATCATAAATTTCAGCGCCCCACCATTCCAGCCGCCACCGGGTAGCCATTTCAGTGTGATTGCAAATATCATGACTAATAAGGGAGCAACGACAAAACTGGGGATCACCACCCCGGTCATCGCCACCCCCATAACTGTGTAATCCCACCGCGTGTTTTGCTTCAACGCGGCGATTACGCCCGCACTGACGCCGATCACCACCGCCAGAATAAAGGCCGCAGCCCCCAGTTTCGCGGAAACCGGAAAGCTTGACGCGACCAGGTCATTAACGGTGTAGTCTTTATATTTAAAGGATGGCCCAAAATCACCGTGCGCCAGCTGTTTCAGATAGCTAAAGTACTGCGTTGAGATCGGGTCATTAAGATGGTATTTCGCTTCAATATTCGCCAGAACTTCTGGCGGTAACGCGCGCTCTCCGGTGAAAGGACTTCCCGGTGCAAGACGCATCATAAAGAATGAAATCGTAATAAGAATAAATAGCGTCGGAATCGCTTCCAGACAGCGGCGTAATATAAATTTCAACATTGCCCGTACCTTCTGGCGTGTGCCTTTATACCCGTCATACTTCAAGCCGCAGGTGCGTTGGCTTTACTCGCTCACGCCAGTCACTTACTTAAGTAAGCTCCTGGCGATTTGCTGCGTTGCCGCCTTCCTGCAACGTGAATTATTTAGGGTATACCTCTCTTTGTCTAAAGAGGTATTTATAGTTCGAAGAAAAAGACACTGTGGGGCAAAAATGATTGCCCCACGTCTTGCCATTAATGCTTGATAATATACAAGTCTTTAACGTGGATATTATCCATCGGGTCTTTACCGGAGTATCCGCCTACCCAAGGTTTCACCAGACGGGCGTTAACGTAGTAGAACACCGGTACAATTGCAGAGTCTTTATCCAACAGCTGTTCTGCTTGCGAATACAGTTCACTGCGCTGAGCATCATCAGTTGCTTTCAGGGTATCAGCAATCAACTTGTCAAATGCAGGGCTCTTATAGTGGACGGTGTTGTTGGAGCTGTCAGACAGCACCATATTCAGGAAAGACGTCGGTTCGTTATAATCCGCACACCAGCCTGCGCGTGAAACGTCATAGTTGCCCTGATGACGCGTATCGAGGAACGTCTTCCACTCCTGATTTTCCAGCTTCACGTTCGCACCCAGATTTTTCTTCCAGATGGATGCCGCAGCGATAGCCAGCTTCTTGTGCAGATCGGAGGTGTTATACAGCAGATCAAAGGTCAACGGTTTATCCGCGGTAAAACCAGCTTCGGCCAGCAGTTTTTTCGCTTCTTCGTTACGTTTTTCCTGTGACCACTTGAACCACTCTGGCTCAACCAGTTTAGCGCCATCAGTATATGGCGGGGTAAAGCTATAGGCAGGCAGATCGCCCTGGTTTTTCACTTTGTTGACGATAATGTCACGATCCAGCGCCAGCTTCAGGGCGGTACGAACACGAACATCGTTGAACGGTGCTTTTTGGTTGTTAATTTCGTAATAATAGGTGCACAGGTAAGGATCAACGTGAACTTCGTTCGGGATCTCTTTTTTCAGTTTCTGGAATAACTCAATCGGCATGTTGTTATAGGTCATGTCGATTTCACCGCTGCGATAGCGGTTCACGTCAGTCACTTCAGAAGAAATTGGCAGGTATGTAACCTGGTTAATAATGGTTTTCGCGTTGTCCCAGTAGTGGGTATTACGCTCAAGAACAATACGCTCGTTGACAACCCAGTCTTTCAGTTTATAAGAGCCGTTAGAAACGATGTTAGCGGGTTGGGTCCATTTTTCACCGAATTTTTCCACCACGGCTTTAGGCACAGGGGAAAGAGAGGAGTGCACAAGTAGTTTGTAGAAATAAGGAACAGGTTCGCTCAGAGTGACTTCAAAGGTATGGTCGTCAATCGCTTTTACACCGAGATCGGTAACTGGCTTCTTACCGGCGATGATGTCATCAATATTGACAATATGTCCGTACTGTAAATAGCTGGCGTACGGTGAAGCAGTATTAGGGTTCGCCAGACGTTGCCAGCTATAGACGAAATCTTGTGCGGTAACGGGCGTTCCATCAGACCATTTAGCGTCTTTACGCAGATGGAATGTCCAAACTTTAAAATCTTTATTTTCCCATTTATCAGCCACGCCCGGTGATGGTTTGCCATCAACGTCACTGATTAATAAACCTTCAAATAAATCACGGCTAATGTTGGATTCCGGTACACCTTCGATTTTATGCGGATCGAGTGACTGGACTTCCGAACCATTATTACGCACCAGAGTCTGCTTCTCAGCCAACTGTACACCTGCTGGTACTACTGCTGCTGTAGCAACATTTCCAGCGATTAGCGCAGTTAGGATCCCCGCAGCTACTAAACTTTTTTTAGTGATGTTAGTCATTGTGTTTGTACTCCCTCATTATTATGGCTGGTTTTATAACCAGACTGTTAATCCTGTCAGGATCCCTGTACGGCACCGGAGATTTTCTACCGTCAGGTGTTTTTTTGTTTACTGCTCGCTATCACCGACTTTATTTATTCTGGCGATTCGTTTGATCGCCTTGCGTCGATTATCTACGTGCCTCCCCTGCCGGAAGCACGCTATTATCCTGTTGAGAGAAACTAACTGAAAATGATTCTCATCAACGTGAAATCTTCTGCTAAATACTTGGCCGGAAAGTATCAAATGCGTTTCTTCACCGCCAATACATTTTACAGATTTGTTAACCAATTCTCTTTTATCGAAAAAAAACCGCACTACAAAATCATCAAAAAAGCGATTTTTCAAAAATAAAATCAATTAATTCAATACATTGCATGAGACACCCAGTTCATCGCCCTGTCCGGCATCGAAGAGACGTCAAAATGCACATAAATTTAACAATTGGTTATTAATTAGCACATTCATCTAAATTAGGTGCTGAAATAACTAGTATCATTTCGATAATCCTTCAGCAAGCCCCAGAGTATGATGTTAATAAAATAACAATGCAGCCCTGTTTCATCTGTTCTGCGGAAAAGGTAATTGTGTTTAAAATCAATACATAAAAATGCAGTTGGCTATCATCATTTTTTAGTATTGCTATGCCACTTTTCAACTTTCGTGAGAAGTTTTACTGACAATGGAGGGAAACGGAGCCAGAGAGCAGCTCCGTTTATATTGAATGGGTGTATTCAGGCAAGTAAACCCGGGAAAATGGACTTGATACCGGTCACAATGAACTCAATACCCAACGCCATGAGTAACAACCCCATAATACGCGTGATGACGTTGATGCCGGTTTGTCCCAACAGGCGAACCAGCCATGGCGCCATTCGAAACAATCCCCAACAGCACAGAGCAAACAGCGCAATTGCCACGAAAAAACCAAACAGATTAATGGCACTATGATAACGCGTGCCCCAGACGATCGTTGAGCTTATTGCCCCCGGCCCCGCCATTAACGGCAGCGCTAACGGGACAACGCCAATGCTCTCGCGTATTGCCGTCTCCGACTTTTCCTGCTTGTTTTGCTTATCTTCCCCAAGTTTTCCGCTGATCATCGACATCGCGATAGTCACGACCAGGATACCACCAGCAATCCTGAACGAATCAATTGAGATGCCAAACAATTGCAGAATTCCATCCCCCAGAAACAGAGAGGTCCACAGAATGATAGCAACCGACAGGTTTGCCGTAAGGTTGGTTTTATTGCGTGCGGCAGCGGTCTGGTAGCTGGTCATGCTGATAAAGACAGGGATGATCCCTACCGGATTGACCAGGGCAAATAACCCGATGAAAAATTTAAAATAAACAGGGAAATCGAATAGCGTATGGATCACGGTTAGCTCCGAAGCGTTAGCCGGATAAAATGAGTCATAAAAATTGATGAAATCCGCGCTGAAGATACGCCTTTTGTCAGCATACTTCACCTGCTATCTGCGTATATCTACGTAAATACGCTACCATTACTCGGTGTTATTAATATGTATTAAATATGCTAATGTTAACCTCATTCATTACATCAATTTTTTAACACTTACCAAGAAACGCTAAAAGGGCCTGCTGAAAGGTGTCAGCTTTGCGGAAATTTGATCCAGATCACGCAATTACTACTCAGAAGTGAGTAATCTTGCTTACGCCACCTGGAGGTAACGCGTTAGAGTTAAATGACGCTAACGCATAAGCTCTTTTAGTAAATCAAAGTAAAGTGGACGTTAATTAACCGTTTGATTTTCAAAACGTTATACAATTTTTCGTCGATCTGTCTATACTCTCGTATCGAGCAGATGATTTACTAAAAAAGTTTAACATTATCAGGAGAGCATTATGGCTGTTACTAATGTCGCTGAACTTAACGCACTTGTAGAGCGCGTAAAAAAAGCCCAGCGTGAATATGCCAGTTTCACTCAAGAACAGGTTGACAAAATCTTCCGCGCCGCCGCTCTGGCAGCCGCAGACGCTCGAATCCCTCTCGCGAAAATGGCCGTTGCCGAATCCGGCATGGGCATCGTCGAAGACAAAGTGATCAAAAACCACTTTGCTTCCGAATACATTTACAACGCTTATAAAGATGAAAAGACCTGTGGTGTTCTGTCTGAAGACGACACTTTCGGTACTATCACCATCGCTGAACCGATTGGTATCATCTGCGGTATCGTTCCGACCACTAACCCGACATCTACTGCTATCTTCAAATCGCTGATCAGCCTGAAGACGCGTAACGCAATCATCTTCTCTCCACACCCGCGTGCTAAAGATGCCACTAACAAAGCGGCTGACATCGTTCTGCAGGCGGCTATCGCTGCTGGTGCACCGAAAGATCTGATCGGCTGGATCGATCAACCTTCCGTTGAACTGTCTAATGCTCTGATGCATCACCCGGACATCAACCTGATCCTTGCGACCGGTGGTCCAGGCATGGTTAAAGCAGCCTACAGCTCCGGTAAACCCGCAATCGGTGTAGGTGCAGGTAACACCCCTGTTGTTATTGACGAAACTGCGGATATTAAGCGCGCGGTTGCTTCCGTTCTGATGTCTAAAACCTTCGATAACGGCGTAATCTGTGCTTCTGAACAGTCCGTTGTTGTTGTTGACTCTGTATACGATGCAGTTCGTGAACGTTTCGCTAGCCACGGCGGCTACATGCTGCAGGGCAAAGAGCTGAAAGCTGTTCAGGACGTTATCCTGAAAAATGGCGCACTGAACGCCGCTATCGTTGGTCAGCCGGCCTATAAAATTGCTGAACTGGCAGGCTTCTCAGTTCCGGAAACAACTAAGATCCTGATCGGTGAAGTGAAAGTTGTTGATGAAAGCGAGCCGTTTGCTCACGAAAAACTGTCCCCGACACTGGCGATGTACCGTGCGAAAGATTTCGAAGATGCGGTAGACAAAGCAGAGAAACTGGTTGCGATGGGTGGTATCGGCCACACTTCTTGCCTGTACACTGACCAGGACAACCAACCAGAACGCGTTGCTTACTTCGGTCAGATGATGAAAACCGCGCGTATCCTGATTAACACCCCGGCTTCACAGGGTGGTATCGGCGACCTGTACAACTTTAAACTCGCACCTTCCCTGACTCTGGGTTGTGGTTCCTGGGGTGGTAACTCCATCTCTGAAAACGTTGGTCCTAAGCACCTGATCAACAAGAAAACCGTTGCTAAGCGAGCTGAAAACATGTTGTGGCACAAACTTCCGAAATCTATCTACTTCCGTCGTGGCTCACTGCCAATCGCGCTGGATGAAGTGATTACCGATGGTCACAAACGTGCTCTGATCGTGACCGACCGCTTCCTGTTCAACAACGGTTATGCTGACCAGATCACCTCCGTTCTGAAAGCAGCCGGCGTTGAAACCGAAGTGTTCTTTGAAGTTGAAGCTGACCCGACTCTGAGCGTTGTTCGTAAAGGTGCTGAGCTGGCTAACTCCTTCAAACCTGACGTTATCATCGCACTGGGCGGTGGTTCCCCGATGGACGCCGCGAAAATCATGTGGGTGATGTACGAACATCCGGAAACCCATTTCGAAGAGCTGGCACTGCGCTTTATGGACATCCGTAAACGTATCTATAAGTTCCCGAAAATGGGCGTGAAAGCGAAAATGATCGCCGTCACCACCACTTCCGGTACCGGTTCTGAAGTAACGCCGTTTGCGGTTGTTACCGATGATGCAACGGGTCAGAAATATCCGCTGGCTGACTACGCGCTGACTCCAGATATGGCAATTGTCGATGCCAACCTGGTGATGGATATGCCGAAATCACTGTGTGCATTCGGTGGTCTGGACGCAGTGACTCACGCCCTGGAAGCTTATGTTTCCGTACTGGCTTCTGAATTCTCTGACGGTCAGGCTCTGCAAGCGCTGAAACTGCTGAAAGAAAACCTGCCTGCGTCCTACCATGAAGGTTCTAAGAACCCGGTAGCGCGTGAGCGTGTTCACAGTGCAGCAACCATTGCTGGTATCGCGTTTGCTAACGCCTTCCTGGGTGTATGTCACTCAATGGCACACAAGCTGGGCTCTCAGTTCCACATTCCTCACGGTCTGGCGAACGCCCTGCTGATCAGCAACGTCATTCGTTATAACGCGAACGACAACCCGACTAAACAGACTGCATTCAGCCAGTACGATCGTCCGCAAGCTCGTCGTCGCTACGCCGAAATCGCAGACCATCTGGGTTTAAGCGCACCGGGCGACCGTACTGCGGCTAAAATCCAGAAACTGCTGGCATGGCTGGAAGAAATCAAAGCTGAGCTGGGTATTCCTAAATCTATCCGTGAAGCTGGCGTTCAGGAAGCTGACTTCCTGGCACACGTCGACAAACTGTCTGAAGATGCGTTTGACGACCAGTGTACCGGTGCTAACCCGCGTTACCCGCTGATTTCTGAACTGAAACAGATCCTGCTGGATACTTACTACGGTCGTGAGTACAGCGAAGGTGAAACTGCTGCTAAAACTGAACCAGCAGCCGCGCCTAAAGCTGAGAAAAAAGCGAAAAAATCCGCTTAATGTACTCACATAAGTTTTAGTATCTTCATAAACGGCCCTTTGGGGCCGTTTTTTTTTGCCATACTCAGCCAAAACCAGGCTATGCAGACACCAGCCATCGAGGTGAAAAGGCGTAAGAGAAATAGGTGCAAACAAGAGATGTATGAGTAACACCAGAAGGCAATACCGCAGGGTAACGCTTCTGGCTAAAGCAGAGGCCTACCCTGCGATTCAACTCAGCAGGAGAGCAGAGGGTCAATCGTGGCTGTGGCGTTCCTGAATGGCCGTCAGAGAGCCTTCAGACTGTGCTTCCTTATAATGCTTGCGGCACACCGATACATAGCGTTCATTTCCTCCTATAACGACCTGCTCACCTTCGTTATAAGGTCTTCCGGCCTGATCAAGGCGTAACACCATGCTGGCCTTACGGCCACAGAAGCAAATGGTCTTTAATTCAACCAACTTATCAGACCATGCAAGCAGATATTCGCTACCACCAAATAATTCACCACGGAAATCAGTGCGTAAGCCATAACACAAAACTGGAATATCCAGTTGATCAACAACCTCTGATAATTCATAAACCTGCTGTCTCGTCAGAAACTGAGACTCATCGACCAGCACGCAGTGAATTCGTTGTTGCGCGTTCTCCGCACGAATCTCCTCGAACAAAGATGAATTTTGGTTAAACAATTTTGCAGGTGACGACAGGCCTATACGTGAACTTACTTTTCCCGCGCCAAAACGGTCATCAATTTCCGCTGTATATACAACGGCACGCATCCCACGTTCCTGATAATTGTATGAAGATTGCAGCAATGCCGTCGACTTGCCTGCATTCATTGCAGAATAGTAAAAATAAAGCTGTGCCATTGTGTGTCGGCCCTCACCGGGGAGAATAAATATGGGCAGGATTGTATCATATTTCACAAACAAGTCGGTGCAGCGTGACATTCGGAATGTATAAAAGAACGTGCAAACACCACCCTGTTTCGTCTAAATACCCCTCAGCACGGAAGTGCCCTTGGGTACTTTCTTAAGTGGACAATAGAGTGAAAGTACGCTGCCAAAGCACAAACAACCTGAAGTATGATGTGTATATACACATTCTTTCACAAATAGTGCTCCTGAAATTCATCAACGTCACTTATCATCACCGCGCAATAAAGAAACCCTGCCCTTATTGTTATTGTATCTAACGATAGCCGCCTTGTAATAGAGGATTTCCGTAAGCAAAACTAATACAAAAGGTTGAAATCACTGCAAAGAGATACTATTTGTACACTATGAAATGTGACCTGAATCTTGAATTTTTACTCTCTGCTGCCGGGAAGCCCGCATACCAATAAGCCTTTTTTATGCCCGACATCGTCATAAAATTAAGACTGAACAATTAATACAGACACTAAATAAAGAGCAATTTTGAATTCCTTACATTCCTGGCTATTGCACAACTGAATTTATCGCTCTATTATTAGCTCAACAAACCACCCCAATATAAGTTTGAGATTACTACAATGAGCGAAGCACTTAAAATTCTGAACAACATCCGTACTCTTCGTGCGCAGGCGAGAGAATGTACTCTGGAAACGCTTGAAGAAATGCTGGAAAAATTAGAAGTTGTAGTTAGCGAGCGTCGCGAAGAAGAAAGCGCTGCCGCTGCTGAAGTTGAAGAGCGTACTCGTAAACTGCAACAATATCGTGAAATGCTGATTGCTGATGGTATTGATCCGAACGAACTGCTGAATAGCATGGCTGCGGTTAAGTCCGGCACCAAAGCTAAACGTGCAGCACGTCCGGCTAAATATAGCTACGTTGACGAAAACGGTGAAACTAAAACCTGGACTGGCCAGGGTCGTACACCGGCAGTGATCAAAAAAGCGATGGAAGAACAAGGTAAACAACTGGACGATTTCCTGATCAAGGAATAATTCAGAAATAGTTTGCTTAAAATCCCGCCACTGGCGGGATTTTTTTTACCCGCACTTCGCACATTGCCCTACCCAAATTAGGTATAAAAAAACGGCGCTGGATTAGCAGCGCCGCTCTGTCCTTATAATACCGCGAGGTTACTTCTTAATACCCATCTCATCTTCAAGCCATGCTTTAAATTCAGCGCCAAGCGTATTATGGCGAATACCATATTCAACGAACGCCTGCATATAGCCCAGCTTATTACCACAGTCATGGCTTTTGCCCTTCATGTGATAGGCTTCTACCGTTTCTTTTTCGATCAGCATATCGATTGCGTCGGTCAGCTGAATTTCATCACCTGCTCCCGGAGGTGTTTTTGCCAGCAGAGGCCAGATATCCGCACTGAGAACATAACGCCCCACAACGGCCAGATTAGATGGCGCAACGTCAGCTTTCGGTTTTTCTACCACGCCAACCATCGGTACGCTTTCACCAGGCGCTAATTCAACGCCTTTGCAATCAACAACACCATAAGCCGTTACGTCTGCTACAGGCTCCACCATAATCTGGCTGCTGCCCGTTTCATCAAAACGGTGGATCATTTCAGCAAGGTTGTCACGGGATAAATCAGATTCATATTCGTCAAGAATAACGTCCGGCAGGATGACCGCAACCGGTTCATCGCCAACAACCGGATGGGCACACAATACCGCATGACCCAGACCTTTTGCCAACCCCTGACGCACCTGCATAATAGTGACATGCGGAGGGCAAATAGATTGCACTTCTTCCAGAAGCTGACGTTTTACGCGTTTTTCCAGCATCGCTTCAAGTTCAAAGCTGGTATCAAAGTGGTTTTCAATTGAATTCTTAGACGAGTGAGTCACGAGTACAATTTCAGTGATGCCCGCAGCAATACATTCGTTTACGACGTACTGAATTAATGGCTTATCAACCAACGGTAGCATCTCTTTCGGGATTGCCTTCGTAGCCGGTAACATCCTGGTTCCTAATCCCGCAACCGGGATAACGGCTTTTTTGACTTTTGAATTAAGGGCAGCCATTTAAAACTCTCCTGGACTGTTCATGTATTGAACGTGTTCATCAATCTGTTTCGCATCCGAGTATATCAGTACCGCAGTAAGCTTCAGGTCTGAAAAGGACGCGCGTCGGTATAATTAAGATAAATACGAATAAGACTGGCGCTGATAGTAGCACTCACAGCGTAAGGGAGGTGAACCAATTTTATTCACTACCCTCTCGATTGTTCATTCCGCAGACAACATCAGGCGCAAGCGACCGCCTGCCCCCCAGATTTGGCACTGCCAGGATTCACAGCGTTGACTTAACTGATTCAGATACGTATTGCCTAACGTGCCCAGCGGAACACCATTACTGATTTGTACGTGATGTGAACCGGTATTTAATGTCGCATTCAGCCCAGCCGATACCAGAATCAGATTTTTTAATCCGCTGTGGTAATACCCCACCAGCAGTGGAAACTGTCCGGGTAAATTAGCCTGACGAAGTAAATGATTCACCTGTTTCAATAGCGCACCGAGCTCAGGCAGTCGTTGATTCTGATGGGTGAGTTGTTCTTGCAGCAAACCATTAAACAGCGCGCGCAGTAATAATGCAGCCAGGACACCATTATCCCCTGCTCGAGTAACATCCAGACAATAGAAGGCGAGATCGTGGCCCGACAGAGGGGCAATATCCAATACCAGTCCAGGTTGATCAGCGGCGACCAACTGGCGGTAGTTGACCCGACAATGCGAGATGACTTGCGACACTGGGGGCTGTAATTCTTGCAACAGTTTTGCGGCGGCAGCAGGATCGCCCACCATCGCATCCCAGTCACGAAACAGGCGTTCTTCTTCTTCCACGCGAGAATTAAACATATTGGGATAAAGACATGCAAAAACGGTTTCTCGCAGGCGGTTAAGGTCCTTCACGGGCTTTAAAAGAACATCATCCACACCGAGCCGTAATGCTTTGGCAATATCGGCCATATTTTCCGTTGCGGAGATCACCAGAATAGGCGTCTGATCGCCACGATTACGCAGATACTCGACCAGTTTAAGGCCGTTCATTCTCGGCATAGCGAGATCGCAAATCATCAGGTCGGGGGTGAAGCGCCCCAGTAACTCCAGCGCATCAAGCCCGTCTCCCGCTACTGCTGTTGTCGCTCCCAAAGAGGAAAACCATGAATCCAGAAGCGAGCGAAATACTGGCTCATCTTCAACGATAAGAATCTGTTTTCCGACCAATGGCTGCGTCATATTCTCCCCCCTGACTGGCTTTAGTAAATAGTGGCATGCTATTGCAACTCACGCCTGTCAGAATTTGCTTAAGTGTTGATAAAAAATGCGTTAAACGTTGGTTTTTACCAGGGGCAGAAGCTCATCCATTTTCTTCTCGACCGCTAACTGCCCGGCAGCAATTGCAGCACCGGCGCGATGGAAATCCAGCGTGGATATTTGCGGACAAAACGGCTGAATCAGAATATCAGGTGGGTCCCCAGCCATACGGTTGCGCTTGAGACGGTTTTCCAGAACCTGAATCGAGGTCGTCATGATCTCCATCGCCGTAGGTGCCGTGACTGCACGCCGGGCCGTAATGTTGCTCAAGCGCTCTTTCAGGCGGGCATGCCATGACAGCTCATCATCGTTCGATTCGGTTTCACTATTGACGTTGAAGGAGAGCAGATCTTGTTGCATCAGGTGCGCATCATGTTGCAGGTCGACCGCAATAACGATATCGGCCCCCAACGCACGCGTCAGAGAGACAGGCACAGGGTTCACCACCGCACCATCTACCAGCCAATAACCATTGTGCGCCACAGGTG
This sequence comes from Citrobacter sp. Igbk 14, assembly GCF_028069825.1. NCBI lineage: Bacteria > Pseudomonadati > Pseudomonadota > Gammaproteobacteria > Enterobacterales > Enterobacteriaceae > Citrobacter > Citrobacter sp. Igbk 14. The sequence continues at coordinate 51,383 of NZ_JANEWM010000012.1, read as the reverse complement.
ACATGAGGCCTGGAATACTGCAGGAGGCCCTAACGGCAAGGTGCAAATCACCTTCAGTAAACCAGAGTTCACGGCCCGTACTGAGATTGGTTGCGACAGTGGCAAAACGGCGTGAGCATTGCTCGATAGATTCTACCGGCATGACATTACGATACTGGTTGAATACCCGTTCGCCGCGCAATAGTCCGCCCCTGCGCCACGAGAGATCCATCAGGCGTAAAACATCCCAGTAACTGAAGGAGCAAACCCACTGTTCAAGCGCGGGGAGTTTGTTACATGCGTAGGCGGCGCCGACCAGTGAGCCAATGGAACACCCTGCCACAATATCAATGTCAATGCCCATGTGTTTCAGGGCTTTGATCACACCAATATGCGACCAGCCGCGTGCTGCGCCGGAACCTAGCGCCAGCCCAATTTTTATTTTTCTCATTATACCTACAGACTTCCCCTGGCTTGCAGACGTAGCAACATCGCCACGGCTCAGTTAACATAGTGCCACCCTGGCGTTTTTACGCCGTTTTTTTATTCCAGGGAGTACTTTGTGTCTCAGCTTTGTCCCTGTGGTAGCGCTGTCGAGTATAGCCTATGTTGCTACCGTTATGTGTCCGGTGCACAAGTAGCACCAACGCCGTCACATCTCATGCGTTCTCGTTACTGTGCTTTTGTGATGAAAGACGCAGATTACCTCATCAAAACCTGGCATCCAGATTGCCATGCCGCCGATTTCCGGGATGACATTATTGCAGGATTTACCCATACCGAATGGCTGGGGCTGACCGTTTTTGAACAGCAGACGGCAGAAACCGACACTATCGGTTATGTCAGTTTTGTCGCACGGTTTTCTGAACAGGGAAAAACAGGCGCAATTATCGAACGCTCTCGTTTTTTAAAAGAAAACGGTCAGTGGTACTATATCGATGGTACACGCCCGCAAATTGGACGAAACGATACCTGCCCTTGTGGCTCCGGTAAAAAATTTAAAAAGTGCTGCGGCTAATCAACGCCCGACAGCATCAACTATGCAAACATTCTCAACAGGATCTCCGCTGCAAATGCATTCATTACAACGAAAAGTGCTGCGTACTATTTGCCCGGACCAAAAAGGTCTGATCGCGCGCATTACTAATATCTGTTACAAGCACGAACTGAACATCGTGCAGAATAATGAGTTCGTGGATCACCGTACCGGGCGCTTTTTCATGCGTACCGAACTGGAAGGCATTTTTAACGATGTCACACTGCTGACCGATCTGGACAGCGCACTACCAGAAGGTTCCATTCGTGAACTTACGCCAGCGGGTCGTCGCCGCATTGTCATTTTAGTCACCAAAGAAGCTCACTGTTTGGGCGACCTATTAATGAAGGCCAATTACGGCGGACTGGATGTTGAAATTGCCGCAGTTATCGGCAATCACGACACGTTGCGCTCCCTGGTTGAGCGTTTTGATATTCCTTTTGAGCTGGTCAGCCACGAAGGACTAACGCGTGACGAGCATGACCAAAAAATGGCGGACGCTATCGACGCACATCAGCCAGACTATGTCGTGCTGGCAAAATATATGCGTGTCCTGACGCCGACATTTGTTTCTCGCTTCCCAAATAAGATTATCAATATTCACCACTCATTCCTGCCCGCCTTTATTGGCGCGCGCCCGTACCATCAGGCGTATGAGCGCGGCGTGAAGATCATCGGAGCGACAGCCCACTATGTGAATGACAATCTCGACGAAGGTCCGATCATCATGCAGGACGTGATTCATGTAGATCATACCTATACCGCAGAGGATATGATGCGTGCCGGTCGTGACGTTGAGAAAAACGTATTAAGCCGTGCGCTGTATCAGGTTCTCGCGCAGCGTGTCTTTGTTTACGGTAATCGAACGATTATTCTGTAATCGATTGATAATTTTATTGGTTACCTTTACATCTTTACGCGTAAAAATCAGGCAACCAGTTCTTTTTTATCAACGGAATGCTTTACAGGGGCGCATCATTTGATATGATGCGCCCCGCTTCCAAAGGAAGCAGGCCAGTAACATAGCATTACCCCGTGGTGGGGTTCCCGAGCGGCCAAAGGGAGCAGACTGTAAATCTGCCGTCATCGACTTCGAAGGTTCGAATCCTTCCCCCACCACCATTATTCACTACAGCGATGTAGTTATCCCGGTGAGCAATGCAGAAGTTTGCACTTGTCGGGGAAGGGTGAGAACTTTCGATTAAGGTTCGACTCGAGCGAAAGCGAGAGAACGTTGCCAACAGCAACGGCCCGAAGGGTGAGGAGTGAAGCGACGAATAATCCTTCCCCCACCACCATCTTCAAGCACTGCCTACAATTTGAATTACCCCTGGTGGGGTTCCCGAGCGGCCAAAGGGAGCAGACTGTAAATCTGCCGTCATCGACTTCGAAGGTTCGAATCCTTCCCCCACCACCATCACTTCATAAAATACCAACACAAAATCAATCTGCAATACCTCATATTCTTCCGATGTGGGAAGGATGAGAAGCTTCGACTAAGGTTCGATTCGAGCGTTAGCGAGAAAGCGTTGCCGCAGGCAACGACCCGAAGGGCGAAGCGCGCAGCGCTGAGTAATCCTTCCCCCACCACCATCACATCCTAAAGCACTACATCTCAATCAATACGCAGTGCCCTATATTCTGCCCATGTGGGAAGGATGAAAAACTTCGACTAAGTTTCGATTCAAGCGCAGCGAGAAAGCGTTGCCGCAGGCAACGACCCGAAGGGCGAAGCGCGCAGCGCTGAGTCATCCTTCCCCCCCTTACTTCATAAAGTACCAACACAAAATCAATCTTCAATGCCCTTTATTTGCCTGATGCGCTGCGCTTATCAGGCCTACAAAGTCCACTGACACCTACGTAGGCTGGATAAGGCGGTTACGCCGCCATCCGGCGAACTGGCATAAAAAAACCCCGCCGAAGCGGGGTTTGGTGCGTTACAACGCGAAATTAATGACGGGCGCGCACAATCTGATATTTACGTGTCAGATACTCGACTGGCACGCTCCAGATATGTACCAGACGCGAGAACGGGAACAACAGGAACAGCGTCATACCTAATACCAGGTGCATACGGAAAATGAATGCTACGCCATCCAGATACTGAGACGCCCCACCGTGGAAGGTCACCACTGATTGCGCCCAGTTCACCAGCTTCATCATTTCGCTACCGTCCATATGCTGAGCCGAGAACGGAATGGTCAGCAGACCCAGCGCACACTGGATAACCAGAACAGACAGCACCAGAATGTCGGCACCCGTGGTCGTTGCACGCACGCGCGGACTGAACAGACGACGTTTCAGCAGCAGCACGCCCCCCACCAGGCACATCACACCACTGGCACCACCGGCAAACATCGCCATCTTTTGCTTCACTTCAAGCGGCAACCACGCTTCGTACATCCAGTGCGGCGTCAGCATCCCCAGGAAATGACCCGCGAAGATGCCGAGGATCCCAATGTGAAACAGGTTTGACGCAAGGTTCATCCCTTTGCGATCCAGCATCTGGCTGGAAGCCGCACGCCAGGTATACTGACCGTAGTCGTAGCGTAACCAGCTGCCAATCAGAAAGACAGAACCCGCAATATACGGATAGATGTCAAAGAAGAACGTATTCAGGAAGTGCATTAGTTCTGTCCTCCGGTGGTGATGTTCAGGTACTGCGGCGCAACGGCCCCGGCAAAACGACGTTGATGAGCAGAAATTTCAGACTCACCACATCCCTGGTCGGCAAAGAATTTCACCTGCTCTTCTTCCCAAACAGCATCCAGTGCCTGCGGCGTGTCGTCACGAACTTCATCCGCAATTTTTTCGGCCACTTTGTCGCTGTCGATAGCGGTATTCGCCAGCTTTAACAGCAGATCGAACAGCACCGCGTAGCGACTTTCGCGCTGTTGCAGTCGCGCGCTGAGCAGCGCCAGAATCGGGGCGATATCCTGCAAGCCACCTAACGCTTCGCTTTTTGGCAACTGTGCGAGATATTCCAGATACAGCGGCAAGTGATCAGGCAATTCGCGGCTATCGAGTTGTAGTCCGTGCTGCTCATACTGAGCCATCAGGTCAACCATCGCCTGGCCGCGATCGCGGGATTCACCGTGAACATGTTCAAACAGCAATAGTGACGTCGCACGACCACGGTCGAACAGTTCGCTATAGCTTGCCTGCGCATCCAGCATATCCTGCGCAGTTAAATCGCGCAGGAAAACGCCCAGCGTCTGGGCATCCTCTTTGTCCAGGTTTTCAGATGACGCGAGTGCATCGAAAAGTTCCTGCTGATACTGCCACAAGGCAGCATCCGGGTACTCGAGCAGACGCGAAACAATGACGAGTTCAATCATTGGTGCGGCTCCGTTTTACTGGTCACATCGACAGCATCAATGCGGCGACTGTTGAACAGATTGAATTTCGTATCAGAACCGTGGCAACCATCACCGAAGGTGAAACCACAACCGCTTTTCTCCGGGAATGCTTCACGCGCCAGTTCGCGATGGCTGCTCGGGATCACAAAACGATCTTCGTAGTTAGCAATCGCCAGGTAACGATACATCTCTTGTGCCTGGGCTTCAGTCAGACCGACCTCTTCCAGCGCGCGGGTATCGACTTTGCCGTCTACGGTTTCTGCGCGTTTGTAGTGACGCATCGCCAGCATACGTTTCAGCGCCCGCAGTACCGGCTGGGTATCACCTGCAGTCAGCAGGTTCGCCAGATACTGAACCGGGATACGCAGGCTGTCCACGTCCGGCAGAATACCGTTGCTACCCAGTTCACCCGCATCAGCAGCGGACTGAATCGGAGATAAAGGTGGCACATACCAGACCATCGGCAACGTGCGGTATTCCGGGTGCAGCGGCAGCGCCAGCTTCCAGTCCATCGCCATTTTGTATACCGGCGACTGCTGGGCCGCGTCGATGACACTCAGCGGAATGCCATCTTTCAGTGCCTGTTCAATCACCGCCGGATCGTTTGGATCGAGGAATACGTCCAACTGACTCTGATACAGATCCTTCTCGTTCTCGGTGCTTGCAGCGCTTTCGATAGCATCGGCGTCATACAGCAACACGCCGAGATAACGAATACGACCGACACAGGTTTCAGAACATACCGTCGGTTGGCCAGCTTCAATACGCGGATAGCAGAAGATGCACTTCTCAGATTTACCGCTCTTCCAGTTGAAGTAGATCTTCTTGTACGGACACCCGGTGATGCACATACGCCAGCCGCGGCACTTGTCCTGGTCAATCAGCACGATGCCATCTTCTTCACGTTTGTAGATGGCACCACTTGGACAGGTCGCCACGCACGCCGGGTTCAGACAGTGCTCGCACAGACGGGGCAGATACATCATGAAGGTATTTTCAAACTGCCCGTACATCGCCTTCTGCATATTTTCGAAGTTCTGGTCTTTCGCCAGCTTCTCAAACTCACCGCCCAGGTCATCTTCCCAGTTCGGACCTTTGGTGATTTTGTCCATACGCTGACCGGTAATCAGCGAGCGCGGACGGGCGATCGGCTGCGCCTTGCTATCAGCGGGCGCGTTGTGCAGCGTCTGGTAGTCGAAATCAAACGGCTCGTAGTAATCATCAATGCCCGGCAGATGCGGGTTAGCAAAGATTTTACCCAGCAGCAGCGCTTTGTTACCCATGCGCGGCACCAGCTTGCCGTTGATTTTACGGATCCAACCGCCCTTCCATTTTTCCTGGTTTTCCCAGTCAGTCGGGAACCCCGTTCCCGGCTTCGTTTCAACGTTGTTGAACCAGGCATATTCGGCACCTTCACGGCTAGTCCAGACGTTTTTGCAGGTTACTGAACAGGTGTGGCAACCGATGCACTTATCGAGATTCAGCACCATGCCGACTTGTGAACGAATTTTCATTTTACGCTCTCCTGTACCTGGTCATTGCCTTCACCATCCAACCAGTCAATGTTCTTCATCTTACGTACCACAACGAACTCATCACGGTTCGACCCTACGGTGCCGTAGTAGTTAAAGCCGTAGGCCAGATGTGCATAGCCGCCGATCATGTGGGTCGGTTTCGGCGTAATACGCGTTACCGAGTTATGGATCCCGCCACGCTGCTGGGTAATTTCTGAACCAGGCAGGTTCACAATACGTTCCTGCGCGTGGTACATCATGGTCATCCCGGCCGGCACACGTTGGCTGACAACGGCACGGGCAGTTAAGGCACCGTTGCTGTTGAAAACTTCGATCCAGTCGTTATCTTCGATGCCCAAATCTTTCGCATCGGCTTCACTCATCCACACAATCGGACCGCCGCGACCTAACGTCAGCATCAGCAGGTTGTCACTGTAGGTAGAGTGGATACCCCACTTCTGGTGCGGCGTCAGGAAGTTGAGCGCTTTTTCAGGGTTGCCATTGGACTTCTCGCCCATCACCTCTTTCACCGAACGGGTATCGATTGGCGGACGATAGACCAGCAAGCTTTCACCGAAGTCACGCATCCACTGGTGATCCTGATACAGCTGCTGGCGACCAGACAACGTGCGCCATGGGATTAGCTCATGAACGTTGGTGTAACCGGCGTTATAAGAAACATGTTCATCTTCCAGACCTGACCAGGTCGGGCTGGAGATGATTTTGCGCGGTTGCGCCTGAATATCGCGGAAGCGAATCTTCTCGTCTTCTTTATTCAGCGCCAGATGCGTATGGTCACGGCCGGTAAATTCACTCAGCGCAGCCCAGGCTTTAACGGCGACCTGGCCATTCGTTTCCGGTGCCAGCGTCAGGATCATCTCAGCGGCATCAATGGCTGTATTAAGACAAGGCTGGCCTTTCGCCGGACCTTCTGCCTTGGTGTAATTGAGCTTACGCAGCAGATCCATTTCGCTCTGAGTATTCCAGGCAATCCCTTTACCACCGTTACCGACTTTGTCCATCAACGGGCCGATAGAGGTGAAGCGCTCGTAAGTTGCCGGGTAATCACGCTCGACGGTCATGATGTGCGGTGCGGTGACGCCAGGGATCAGGTCGCATTCGCCTTTTTTCCAGTCTTTCACGTCCAGCGGTTGCGCCAGTTCAGCGGCGGAGTCGTGCTGGATAGGCAGTGTCACCACGTCGGTTTCTTTGCCAAGGTGACCGACACAAACTTCAGAGAATTTCTTGGCGATGGCTTTGTAGATTTCCCAGTCGCTTTTCGATTCCCAGGCCGGGTCAACAGCAGCAGACAGCGGATGAATAAACGGATGCATATCCGAGGTATTCATGTCGTCTTTTTCATACCAGGTGGCCGTTGGCAGCACGATGTCGGAATACAGACAGGTGCTCGACAAACGGAAGTCCAGTGTCACCACCAGATCCAGCTTGCCGTCGAGACCATTATCCTGCCATTCCACTTCTTCTGGTTTCACGCCGCCCTGTTTACCCAGATCCAGTCCCTGAATACCGTGCTCAGTACCCAGCAGATACTTCAGCATGTATTCATGGCCTTTACCGGATGAACCCAGCAGATTAGAGCGCCAGATAAACAGGTTACGTGGATGGTTTTTACCGTTTTCTGGTTGTTCTGCCGCAAAGCGAATAGAACCTTCTTTCAGCGATTTAACGGTGTAATCGACGGGTGTCATCCCCGCTTTTTCCGCCTCACGCGCAATGTACAGCGGGTTAGTCCCCAACTGCGGTGCGGACGGCAACCAGCCCATACGCTCGGCGCGCACGTTGAAGTCGATCAGATGACCGCTATAGCGGGATTTATCCGCCATCGGCGACAGCAATTCTTGCGCTGTTACCGTCTCATAGCGCCACTGGCTGGAGTGGTTATAGAAGTAGGACGTACTGTTCATGTGACGCGCAGGACGCTGCCAGTCAAGTGCAAACGCCAGTGGCTGCCAGCCGGTCTGTGGACGCAGTTTTTCCTGGCCCACATAGTGTGCCCAGCCGCCGCCGCTCTGACCGACACAGCCGCAGAAAATCAGCATGTTGATCAGGCCGCGATAGTTCATATCGAGGTGATACCAGTGGTTCAGACCCGCACCGACGATGATCATCGAACGTCCGTGGGTTTTATCGGCGTTATCCGCAAATTCACGGGCAATGCGCACAATTTGAGAACGTGAAACACCGGTGATTTTTTCTGCCCACGCAGGGGTATACGCTTTTACGTCATCGTAGCTGGTCGCGCAGTTTTCATCATTCAGACCACGCTCAAGGCCGTAGTTAGCCATGGTCAGATCGTAAACGGTGGTCACCAGCGCCGTAGAACCATCAGCCAACTGCAGTCGTTTAACCGGCAGTTTATGCAGCAGAACGTTTTCCAGTTCGACTTTATTGAAGTGTTCAGTTCCTTCGCCACCGAAGTACGGGAAACCGACTTCCGCGATGTCATCCTGGCTACCCAGCAGGCTGAGTTGCAGTTCGGTTTCGGCACCAGACGTACCGTCGCGCTGCTCCAGATTCCATTTACCTTTTTCGCCCCAGCGGAAACCGATTGAACCGTTCGGCGCAACCATCTCACCGTTGCTGTTAATCGCGACAGTTTTCCATTCCGGGTTGTTTTCCTGGCCCAGAGAATCGACCAAATCCGCCGCACGCAGCATACGACCGGCAGCATAGTATCCGTCACGCTCTTCAAGCATGACCAACATTGGCATGTCGGTGTAACGGCGCACGTAATCGGTAAAGTACTGGCTTGGGTTGTCGAGATGGAACTCACGCAGCATAACGTGGCCCATCGCCAGCGCCATTGCGGCATCAGTCCCCTGCTTCGGTGCCAGCCACAGGTCGCAAAGCTTGGCGATTTCTGCGTAGTCCGGCGTAATCGCGACCGTTTTGGTCCCTTTGTAGCGAACTTCTGTGAAGAAGTGCGCATCCGGAGTACGGGTCTGCGGTACGTTAGAACCCCAGGCGATGATGTAGCTGGAGTTGTACCAGTCAGCAGATTCCGGCACGTCAGTCTGCTCGCCCCAGGTCTGCGGAGAGGCAGGCGGCAGGTCGCAGTACCAATCGTAGAAGCTCAGGCAGGTACCGCCAATCAGTGACAAGTAACGAGCACCGGACGCATAAGAAACCATCGACATTGCCGGGATCGGTGAGAAACCCGCAACGCGGTCAGGACCATAGGTTTTCACGGTATAGACGTTAGATGCCGCAATCAGTTCGTTGACTTCCTGCCAGGAAGAACGGACAAACCCGCCACGACCACGCGCTTGTTTGAAGCTTTTTGCTTTATCGGCGTCTTCGATGATGGAGGCCCAGGCGTCAACGGGATCACTGTGCAGTCTTTTCGCTTCACGCCACATCTTCATCAGACGTTTGCGCATCAGCGGATATTTGAGGCGGTTAGCGCTGTAGAGATACCAGGAATAGCTCGCACCACGCGGGCAGCCGCGAGGTTCGTGGTTTGGCAGATCAGGACGAGTACGCGGGTAGTCAGTTTGCTGGGTTTCCCAGGTTACCAGACCATTTTTCACGTAGATTTTCCAACTGCATGAGCCGGTGCAGTTTACGCCGTGGGTTGAACGCACGACTTTGTCATGCTGCCAACGCTGGCGGTATCCATCCTCCCAGTCCCTGTTGGTGTTGAGAAGCTGGCCGTGCCCATCGGCAAAGGTTTCGCCCTTCTGCTTGAAGTAACGAAACCGGTCCAGGAATTTACTCATCGGTTTTCTCCTGTAGGAGCCTGACGGCTCTCTGATAAATCGACATTGCTTGATTGGGAGTGAAGGTAACGCTCTGAAAGGGCGTGATAATTGATAACGATCAAGGCAGACAGGGATGAAAATAGGTGGTTAATTTTCGTATACCCCTTAAGTAGGATATTGATTTTAAATATAATTAATTGATTTATAAGCAGATTCCAAAAACAACTTCTCGTGCAAATGTTAAATTCTTTACAAGTGGGTATTAAGGGGTATCCCCCCTGCTTAGCATATTCTTGGCACCACTCTCACAGGCTGTTGTTATGTCACAATACAAAAGTATGTTGTAACTAATTTAAGGCAAAAAAAAGCGCGGTCTAACACCGCGCAATGGATAATCAACCTACACTTCATCATTCAAACTGCTTCTGCGTTGGCTGCGCTCGTTCTCCCCAGTCACTCACTTCAGTAAGCGCCTGGGGATTTCTCACTTGCCTGCCTTGATGCAGCTCGATTGATTTTGTGTATACAACTTTTTTACTTTTTAGAATGACGGCCGTATACCACCCAGGTGATGACCACGCAGGCGACATAGAAGATCAGAAACACTTTCATTGCATCAACCGGCGAGCCCGTTAATGCCAAAGACGTACCAAACGCTTTCGGAATAAAGAAGCCGCCAATCGCGCCAATCGCTGAGATAAAACCCAAAGCCGCTGCTGTGTCAGTCGCTGCCTCACGCATCGCTTTCTCTTCAGAACCGCCTTCCGCTTTCACCCGGTCCATTGTCAGCTTACGGAAGATGACAGAGATCATCTGGAAAGTTGAGCCACTACCCAGACCAGCCGTCAGGAACAGCGCCAGGAATACCGCGAAGAAGGCAATAAAGTTACCACCTACCCCATCGGTTGGCAGGGTCAGGAACAGTAAGGCGCTGAAGACGGCCATCAACACGAAGTTAACCAATGTCACGCGAGTCCCGCCCAGACGGTCGGAAATTGCCCCGCCGGCAGAACGCGCCAGTGCACCAATCAGCGGGCCAAAGAAGGCGTAATGCAGGATCTGCACTTCCGGGAACTGCGTTTTTGACAGCATCGCGAAACCTGCGGAGAAGCCGATAAAAGAGCCGAAGGTTGCCAGATACAGCAGGCTCATAATCCACAGATGTCCGCGTTTCAGCACCGGCAATTGCTCTTTCAGCGACGCTTTCGACGTTGCCAGTTCGTTCATACCAAACCATGCCGCCAGCGTGAAAATCGCAAGGAACGGTACCCAAATCCAGGCGGCGTTGGCCAGATACAGCTGCGTGCCGTCCGGTTGTTCAACGCCGTGGCTGCCAAAAGCGGCGAAGATGGACAGTGAGACCACCAGCGGCGCAACTAACTGCATCACGCTGACGCCCATGTTGCCCAAACCACCGTTCAGCCCCAACGCACCACCCTGCTTCTGCTTTGGAAAGAAGAAGCTGATGTTTGCCATGCTGGACGCAAAGTTTGCACCGGCAAAGCCGCACAGCAGGGAGATAATAATAAAGGTACTGAACGGCGTGGTGGTATCCTGCACAGCAAAGCCTAACCACACGCAGGGGATTATCAGGATACCTGTGCTGAATGCCGTCCAGCGACGACCGCCGAACAGAGGAACCATAAAGGAGTACGGTACGCGCAGCAGTGCGCCGGAAACTGAAGGCAATGCCGTCAGCATAAACAGCTGCTCAGTGGTAAAATCGAATCCCACTTTCGGTAAGTTCACCGCCACTGCGCTAAATAACATCCATACGCAAAACGCCAGCAGCAGGCAAGGGACTGAAATCCACAGGTTACGGCTGGCAACTCGTTGACCACGCTGTTCCCAGAAGGCGGGATCTTCCGGCCGCCATTCTGTGATTACAGCTCCAGATGCCCTTTCCGGGGCAGATGAGTGACTCATAGACACCTCTGATACTTGTTTCGATGCCTGCAACATTAGGGTTTACAGCCGGGGGTAAGTTGATATAAATCAAAGGAAAAGGTGTCATTATTAACGCCTAAAATTTATCATTACCCTAAATGAGTACATAACTTCGGTAAAAAAGATGTGGTTTTTCACGCTTCTGTCGCACCCTACTCCCCAACGTCCGGGATCTCTCCCCCCGTCGGCAATTAAGGGGTAGCCCGTTTGAGGTATGGGTATACTCCAGTGTATCGCTGAGAATAGCGGCACTGCCTGCAGCAGATTCGTCATTCAATAAGGTTTTCTGCTCACTGAAAACCCGAAGGAAGAAGTCACATGTTTAAACGTTGTCTTTCCCCGCTTACGCTGGTTAACCAGGTGGCGCTGATTGTTTTACTGTCTACCGCGCTTGGCGTGGCGGGTATGGCTGTCTCCGGCTGGCTGGTACAAGGCATTCAGGGTAGCGCTCACGCAATCAATAAAGCCGGCTCGCTACGTATGCAGAGCTACCGTTTGTTGGCTGCCGTACCGCTGGATGCCAGCGATCAACCGCTGCTGGATGAAATGGAACAAACAGCGTTTAGCCCTGAACTGACTCGCGCCGCAAAACGCGACGGCCAGCAGGCCCAGTTAAAAGCATTGCAGGATTACTGGCACACCGAACTGGCACCGGGGCTTAAACATGCACAAACGGGTGATGCGGTCGCCGATGACGTTTCGCGCTTTGTGACCGGGCTGGATAAGCTGGTTACCGCCTTTGACCATACCACGGAGTTGCGTATTGAACGCGTCGTTATGCTGCATCGCCTGATGGCGGTGTTTATGGCTCTGCTGCTGGTCTTTACGATTATCTGGCTGCGCGTACGCCTGCTGCAGCCATGGAAACAGCTGTTGGCGATGGCGCGCGCCGTCAGCCAGCGTGATTTTACGCAACGTGCGCATATCAGCGGGCGTAATGAGATGGCGGCACTGGGTTCGGCACTGAACAATATGTCAGAAGAACTGGCCGAAAGTTACGCCGTACTGGAACAGCGGGTACAGGAAAAAACCGCAGGTCTGGAACATAAAAACCAGATCCTCTCTTTCCTGTGGCAAGCCAACCGCCGTCTGCACTCACAGATACCGTTGTGTGAGCGGCTTTCACCGGTACTCAACGGGTTGCAAAATTTAACGCTACTGCACGATATTGAGTTGCGGGTTTATGACCTGGAAGATGAAGATAATCATCAGGAATTTACCTGCCAGTCGAGTGCCAGTTGCGATGAAAAAGGTTGTCATCTGTGTCCTCGAGGTACACTGCCCGCCATTGAGGGTGGCACTACGCTGAAATGGCGGCTGACCGATGCACATACCCAGTACGGTATTCTGCTCGCCACCTTGCCGTACGGGCGTCATCTCAGTCACGATCAGCAGCAACTGGTCGATACTCTGGTAGAGCAACTCACCGCAACACTGGCGCTGGACAGGCACCAGGAACGTCAGCAGCAGTTGATCGTCATGGAAGAGCGTGCCACCATTGCTCGCGAACTGCATGATTCTATTGCACAATCGCTCTCCTGTATGAAAATGCAGGTCAGCTGTTTGCAGATGCAGGGCGACGCACTCCCTGAGAACAGTCGTGAGTTGCTAAGTCAGATTCGTAACGAGCTGAACGCCTCCTGGGCACAGCTACGTGAATTGTTGACCACCTTCCGTTTGCAGTTGACTGAGCCTGGGTTGCGGCCTGCGCTGGAAGCCAGTTGCCAGGAATACAGCGCTCGCTTTGGTTTTACGGTGAAGCTAGATTATCAGCTGCCGCCGCGCCTGGTTCCATCCCATCAGGCGATCCACCTGTTGCAGATTGCCCGTGAGGCCCTGAGCAATGCGCTTAAACACTCTCAGGCCAATGAAGTGATCGTGACGGTGGTGCAAAATGGCAAACAGGTCAAATTGACCGTTCAAGATAACGGCTGCGGCGTACCGGAAAACGCCGAACGCAGTAACCACTACGGCATGATTATAATGCGCGACCGTGCGCAGAGCTTGCGCGGCGATTGCCGTGTACGCCGTCGAGAGACGGGCGGTACTGAAGTTGCTGTCACTTTTATTCCCGAAACAAACCTCACAGAAGTCCAAGGAGATACCCATGAGTAATCTGGAACCGGCAACCATCCTGTTGATCGACGATCATCCGATGCTGCGCACCGGTGTAAAACAGCTTGTCAGCATGGCGTCCGATATCACCGTGGTCGGCGAAGCCAGTAATGGCGAGCAGGGTATCGAGCTGGCTGAATCCCTTGATCCCGATCTGATCCTGTTAGATCTCAACATGCCCGGCATGAACGGTCTGGAAACGCTGGATAAGCTACGAGAGAAATCTCTGTCCGGACGCATCGTCGTTTTCAGTGTTTCCAACCATGAAGAAGACGTAGTGACCGCCCTGAAACGCGGTGCTGACGGCTATCTGTTGAAAGACATGGAGCCAGAAGATCTACTGAAAGCATTGCAACAAGCTGCCGCCGGCGAAATGGTACTAAGTGAAGCCTTAACCCCTGTGCTGGCCGCCAGCCTGCGCGCTAACCGTGCGACCTCCGATCGTGATGTGACTCAGTTGACGCCGCGTGAACGCGATATTCTGAAGCTCATCGCCCAGGGGCTGCCTAACAAGATGATTGCGCGCCGCCTCGACATCACCGAAAGCACGGTAAAAGTGCATGTGAAGCATATGCTGAAGAAAATGAAGCTTAAATCACGCGTTGAAGCCGCGGTATGGGTGCACCAGGAACGCATCTTCTGATAACGCGAGTATTAGCGAGGATCATTTCCCGAAACGGTATTAAACGGTTCGGTCAGTGATAGCGTGATCTCATTGGAAGAGACACGCTGGCCCTGCTCATCTTCCACGACGACGGACAGCCGCCAACGGTTGGTTGCGCCTTCACTGCTATCCCACTTCGGCATAATAATCGTCCAGCCCTGCGCACTGCGAGGATGGCTTCCGGCCGTTAAACTCAATGCTTTCGTGTCTCCCTGCCATGTCAGATGGCGGATGCCATACCGACTACGCACCTGTAATTTCAACGCTACCGTCTCGCCGGGTTTCAGATCCCACGGCGGTGTCGTCAGAAATACAGATAAGGTTTTACGCTGGCGATATTCCAGCGTTGGCAGGCTGTTACGCTGAGGATCGTCATAACGGCTCCCGCGCAGCGATCGGCTGCTTGCGACTTCACTCACCATTAGCTGTTTTTTTAGCGGAACGCCAAAACGATAATTGAGGGTCAATCCCAGATTATTTTGGCTTATCCCGCTTTCGCCTTGTTTATGCTGCGCGGTCACCGTAATCAACGGTACTGGCGTATAGCTCAGTCCCAAATTTACCGCCACCGGGTTGCGGTAGCCCGTTCCCGAGTGGAAAAGGTCCACCCGATCACCAAAATATTGCTCGACGCTGACGCTGGTATTGAGATGCTCATAAAAGGGTAGCCGCATCAACGCGGTAAGGTCGTAGCCCCGCGCCATCCTTTGTTCCTGTGTTGAAGAACGATTCTGCCACGAGGAAAACGGCTGGTAGTAGTTGGCGGATAGCCGCAGATACTCTCCCCACGCCTCGGCGCCAAACCCGCCGCGCGACAGATTCTCGTCCAGCAGGTTATCGTAAAAGGTGTTATAGCCCAGCAACCAACCGTCGCGTACCCAGCGTTGTCCAATCCCCGCATTACTCACCAGCCCTTCGTCACGTTGGGTGAGCCCCAACTGACTCCAGGTCAGAAAGCGTTGATTATCCTGCCACGGAATAAACCAGCTTCCCCGACTGCCGGTAAAACTGCCTTCATTATCCACCTGCAGCCCAACGCTGGCATTCCCCCACGGAGAAAGCCAGGATTCAAGCTGTTGATTTACCTGCTCACTGACCGTGTCGCGAACCTGACCAAATGCAAACTGTTTGGCTTGTTCGCCAGTATCAAGTCCGTTATCGATCATGCTGGCTTCACCAAAGGCTTTGACCACTTCAGCAAACTGTTTTTCGCCCGCGCGGGATTCTGGCGCCATACCGAGGTCTGGCAAGCCATCATTGTTGTTATCGAAAGGGTTTTCAGCGCGCTGCATGAAGGAAGACTGCGCACTGGCAGTACCTCCTGCCAGTAGCAAGAGTGTGAATACAGCACAAAAAGCGTGATAATAACGGCTCAAATCGTCAGTTGTTTCTTACATCAATAAATTATGGCGTAGTACTTAACCTAAACCATAACGCCTTCGGCCCTGATTTACAGCCCTTTTCCCCGTTTTCAGGCTATTCTGACCCGGAAAAAAAGGGGTACTTACCGATTTACCCCTCCGTTATTTTCCACAGCAGACAACACGGAGTAACATAGCCGCTGGTAATTATCCCTCCCATTCGACAACAGGAGTCAAAATGCAAAAGATAGTGATCATCGCGAACGGTGCAGCCTATGGAAGTGAGTCGTTATTCAACAGTCTGCGTCTGGCCATTGCTCTGCGCGAGCAGGAGGGCAACCTCGACCTGCGTCTGTTTTTAATGTCGGATGCCGTCACTGCAGGGTTGCGCGGGCAGAAACCCGCAGAAGGTTATAATATTCAGCAAATGCTGGAAATCCTGACAGCACAAAACGTTCCGGTAAAACTCTGCAAAACCTGTACCGATGGCCGCGGGATCACTGCCCTGCCGTTAATTGATGGCGTTGAAGTCGGTACGCTGGTAGAACTGGCTCAGTGGACGCTGGCAGCAGATAAGGTTTTGACCTTCTGATGCCAACCCTTTCAGGCAAGCGTACTGAAAGTGCCGGAAATTTCCCGATTTAATCTCAGATGGGCGCGGTTTCGTTAAACGTAAGCTCGCCCTTTCAACCCTTTTAAGGGATTTTGTCATTTTTGTTTAACCGTTATGCCATTTTTTGATCAAAATCAGCATCCCACGCCCTCCCCTTTGGTGTTATGCAATGAGTGAAATGTGAACAACATCACGCAGCACTTTCGACAGAAAGTACGTTGTTTTCAAGAACGGGGTGAAAAATGGCATTAGTGAAGGCAAGTTTGAAATTATTTGGTGGAGATACGGTGGTGGTACGCTGCTCAGAGCGTTGTCACATCCATCTGATGAGCGAGAAAAATCACGTCAAAGACACGCAGACCGACATTTTAAGCGTGCAGAATCGTGATAACGCATGGCTGACCGTACCGTATACCGGCATCTGGAACGTGCTGATCGACAGCCACAGCCAGTCTCTGGAGCATTCAATCAGTTATATTGCAGCCTGATGATGTAATGCCCGAAAGCAGCTACGCTTATCGGGCACACAACAGATAACCCGGCAACGCTTAGGCAAATCCTGGTCGCATGACGCCTTCCGGCAGGTTCTCTCCCAACAATCTTTTGACCGTAATCACCAGATCGTTAAGACAGTCATCCTGCATCCCCAACTTCACCAATTCCTGTTCCAGCGAGAACAGATATTGCGCGTTGGTTCCCAATGGTCCACTGGCAGAAGCAATAAGCGGCGCGATAACCTGAGCACGGGTATCGGACTCAAACAATGGATGTCGCGGATCCATAATAAAGACCAGCGCACTCACCGTTCGGCCATCATCCAGCGTGAGCTGACACCAGGTTGGAAGATAACATCCGGTGATCATTTCACGTTTCCACAGTAGGGACAGCTCTTGCTCCAGCGAGGCATCCGGTAAACGGTAAGCCACACCCGTAGTGCGCCCCCCCTCTTTCAGGGCCAACATCCGTCCCGGCTGACACGCCGTTCCTCGCCCTGCCGTCAGGCGCAAACAAAATGCGCGATGCCAGCCGACTAACGTCCCGGTACAGGACTCTTCAAACTCTAACGCCGGGTTCCACATCAACGATCCATAACCAAAGATCCACACCGGTCCATCATCTGGACGGCAGGCAAGCGTGGCGGCCAGTGAGGCTGCCCGTTGTTCCGCCGACCAGAGTAGTGATTCTTCAATATCACCAAATGCCGTCTTACAGTCAGCATTCAATAAAAAATCACGCGTTAACACCTTACACCTCCGCCACTGCAACTTCCCTGCGACAACTTTTTTGACGCCTTCCAGGCTTTTTTACTGCTCATTTTGAAACCAATACCAGGACAATAGGCAATTCACCGGCTGCATGCAAGGCAACAAAGGCTCAACGGCACTTTATATCCTCTTTTTATGTCCCGATCTGGCGCGACCGTTAGCATATCATCGTGTGATATTTTGATTGATTCAGAAACCTAACATCTTGTTATTTAAATGCTCTCTAAACAAGACACACCATTTTGTTCGCTTTGATGCAAAAAATGGTCCATGCCGTAAAATTACGTAAAATCAGATCGGAAATACCGAAAGATCTGTTATTTTTTACATTCTTTAATACATTTATAATTATAAGCACCTGCAGAGATGGAGAATTAATGACATGACACATGCACATGAGGCGGTAAAAACCCGCCACAAGGAGACCTCACTCGCCTTTCCGATTTTGGCGCTGGTAGTACTGTTCTTTTGGGGGAGCAGTCAGTCACTACCAGTGGTCATCGGCATTAACGCACTAGCCCTTATTGGTATATTAAGTAGCGCATTCAGCGTTGTCCGTCATGCAGACGTATTAGCTCACCGACTTGGTGAACCCTATGGCTCGCTGATTCTCAGCCTTTCGGTGGTTATTCTCGAAGTCAGTTTAATTTCCGCATTAATGGCAACCGGTGACGCCGCGCCCACGCTAATGCGCGATACGCTCTATTCCATCATTATGATCGTCACCGGTGGACTGGTCGGGTTTTCATTACTGTTGGGCGGCCGAAAATTTGCTACCCAGTATATGAACCTGTTCGGTATTAAGCAGTATTTAATCGCTTTATTCCCGCTGGCCATTATCGTGCTGGTATTCCCGATGGCATTACCGGGAGCGAATTTCACCACCGCGCAGGCACTGCTGGTAGCGTTAATTTCAGCAGCAATGTACGGCGTATTTTTGCTGATCCAGACCAAAACACACCAGAGCCTGTTCATTTACGAGCATGAAGATGAGGGGGACGGCGACGACCCACATCACGGTAAACCTTCAGCGCACAGCAATCTGTGGCACGCCGCCTGGCTTGTGATCCATTTGATTGCCGTTATTGCCGTTACCAAAATGAATGCCAATCCGCTGGAAACATTACTCACTGAGTTGAATGCACCAGTGGCATTTACCGGTTTCCTGGTAGCGTTGCTCATTCTCTCCCCAGAGGGTTTAGGTGCGCTGAAAGCGGTGCTGAACAACCAGGTGCAGCGAGCGATGAATTTATTCTTCGGCTCGGTACTTGCCACCATCTCACTGACCGTACCTGTCGTCACACTGATTGCGTGGGCAACGGGGAATGACCTGGTGTTCGCGCTGGGCGCCCCAGAGATGATTGTCATGGTTTCTTCGCTGGTGCTGTGCCATATCTCCTTCTCCACCGGACGCACCAATGTGCTCAACGGTGCAGCGCATCTGGCACTGTTTATCGCCTACCTGATGACGATATTCGCCTGATAATCGACTCAGGTGCAACCCACGGCCCTTTACAGGGCCGTTTTTTTATCCATGCTTATTGCTCTGGATAAACCTGCTGGCCATCCACAAACGTGAATAGCGCTTGTGTCTGGTGCAGTTTATCTGCTGCAACGGCCAGAATATCCTGATCCAGAACGGCAAAATCAGCGAGCTTGCCAGCGCGTAAACTCCCTCTCTGCTGTTCGGCAAATGCCAGCCAGGCGGCATTTAGCGTATACATTTTTAACGCTTCTTCCCGGCTGACCCGGCGTTTCTCGTCACGCACAGAGCCGCCGAGCGCTTTCCCCGTCACATGGTATTCAATGGCGTGCCACACACCCGCAACACCAATTCTTGTCGCATCCGTCCCCCCGGCAACGATCACGCCTTGCTCAAGTGCGGGTTGAATGGGGGATGACTGTGCTGCAACGGCGTTGCCATTGGCGCGTTCAATGGCGGGAGATTCAAAATACGGCCCCATCTGTACAGAATAGGCTAAACCTAATTGCTTCATCCGGGCTATCGTCTCTGCCGTACCGGTATTTAAATGGGCAATTGACCAGCGAAGCTGGGAAATATCATGTGATTTCGCCACCTCGCTAATGACATCCAAAATTGCGTCTGCGCTATCATCGGTATAAGCATGTATTTCAACGGGAACTCCTTCCTGCGCCGCCAGCTGTAACACCTTATATTGTTCATTTTTGGCATCTGGCGATGAACTAAATCCGGATGACATCCGCACACCATCATTCATTTCCAGCACCAGGCTTTCACCAAAACCTAAGAAGGATATTTTCCCATCATCATGCACTGCCGGACGAAACGCCAGACGCTGTTTAAACCACTCGGCCTCGTTACCGGGCGGTGCAGACAAGCGATATCCAACACGCATCCTCATTGGCGGCTGTTGCTGAAATTTAAAGAAATCACGATAGGCCTGTTCTTGCCCAGCTGAAGGGTCAATAAAACCCACGACGCCCCGTTTATTTAAATAGTGAATAAAGGCATTGAGGTTTTCTCCTACATTATTATCCTGACTGATCTGAGCGAAAAGTTGGTTAAAACTGCCAATGGTGCCGCGTAATTTCCCCGTGGCAAAACCTTTATCGTTGCGCTCTATAACTATCCCAGCGGGGATAGCTGGCGTAGGGCTGTTAAGCTTGAGAACATCAATAGCGTGTTGATTTAACAACGCATAGTCATAAAGGCTCTGAACATACGCAGGATTTGCAGGCAGCGCCTGATTAAGTTCCTGAAGGGTTGGATCTCGCTTTTCGGCAAATTGTTCAGGTATCCACGATCCCACCACGGCCACCCACTGCGCCGCGTTTTTCTCTTCTGCTGATTGCGACAATTTGCGCAGGGCATCAGGTAACGTTTTGGCATCAAACCAGTAGGTTTCGAATAAGAACGTCCTTCCTCCGCGAATACCATGCAGATGGGTATCAATTAATCCTGGGATAACCGTTTTACCCGCCAGATTAATTTTTCGCGTATTTTGTCCTGACCATTTTTTAATCTCGTCATTATTTCCGACAGCAATAATGTGTTGCCCTTTTACCGCCAGAGCCTGCGCATTTGGCTGTTGTTCGTCCATGGTAATAAGCTGGCCGTTATACAAAATAACATCAGCCTTATCCTGTGCAGAAGCCAAAGAGGATGTTCCCATCAGCATTGCAGCCAACGCCATATTACGAATAGCAGGAGGAGGCGTTTTGAAGCAAAGGCCCATTTTACTCATCATGTTTATCTTCCTTTTTTGTGCATAGCTAATCAGGAAACCTGTGCCGAAACGCAAGGCTGGCAAGTTGCGCGCTGGATACCAGTTGTTCAAGCGAGTGTCCGCAACGCGCTTTTCCCGACAAACCCAACATCGTGGTACAGACGTAATCAGTCATACTTTTCGCCTCCGCGGGGTAACGCTGGGCAATAAAGTTATGGATCTTATTTTCAGCAATCGAGTAGAACGCGCGGGCGGCATTGCGCGCCTCAGGATCATTGCAATGTGTTCCCTCCAGCACTAAACATCCTGCCGCATCAGGATCAGCAGCGTAATGACGTGCCGCCTCCTCAAGCAGCGTTGCCAGACAGTCAGCAACGGGCCTGTCCGCACGTAAAATATCGTCAAAAGGGATCGCATCGGTTTGCACGTAACGGCTCAATACTCGCTGATAGAGGCCGAGCTTATTCCCGAAAGCCGCGTAGAAACTGGGGGGTTTGATACCCAGAACCTGAGTGACATCCGCCACACTAACAGTATCGTAGCCGTGGGCGTGAAATAAACGTTGTACCGTCGCAACCGCCTGTTCCGGGTCAAAATTACGCGGTCGCCCCGGCGCACGCGAACATTTTGTAGTGATCATTATAAATCCATTGACAGAAAACCATGCGGCCATTATATATCGATCACTACATAATTGTTCAAGGAGTATCTGATGTCTTCATTCAAGGGTAAATCGGTGCTGGTTCTTGGTGGTAGTCGTGGGATCGGCGCGGCAATTGTACGCCGCTTTGCCGCGGAGGGGGCATCCGTCACCTTCACGTATTCCGGCTCTCCTGACGCCGCCAAAGCGCTGGCCGATGAGACTGGCACCCGCACGGCGCAAACCGACAGCGCCAGACGCGAGGACGTTATCGCACGGGTGCGGGAAAGTGGCCCGTTAGATGTGTTGGTCGTTAACGCCGGGATTATCCTGTTCGGCGACGCGCTGGATCAGGATCCTGATGAAGTTGAGCGCCTGTTCCGCATTAATATTCACGCCCCCTACTACGCCGCGGTGGAGGCTGCACGCCAGATGCCTGAGGGTGGACGAATCATCATTATCGGTTCAGTAAACGGTGACCGTATGCCCATTGCCGGTATGGCTTCTTATGCGTTAAGCAAGTCGGCACTACAAGGAATGGCAAGAGGGTTGGCTCGTGATTTTGGTCCACGTGGTATTACGGTGAACGTTGTGCAACCCGGCCCGATTGATACCGATGCCAATCCGGCAGAAGGTCCGTTGAAAGAGCTGATGCACAGCTTTATGGCGCTAAAACGGCATGGGCGACCGGAAGAAGTTGCCGGAATGGTTGCCTGGCTTGCTGGCCCTGAAGCAGGGTTTGTGACAGGCGCAATGCATACTATTGACGGCGCGTTTGGCGCCTGATGGGAATAACAGGCCGGAGGAATATCCCCCGGCCTGTTCAACGCTCTTAGTTTTCAGTGTCCAGCTCATCGAAGCTTTTCACCAGATCGTCGATTGCTTTAATCTGCGTGAGGAACTGTTCCAGTTTCGCCAACGGCAGCGCGGACGGACCGTCGCATTTGGCATGGGCTGGATCCGGGTGCGCTTCAATAAACAGACCCGCCAGGCCTACCGCCATACCGGCACGAGCCAGTTCGGTAACCTGTGCGCGACGGCCGCCGCTTGCTGCGCCAAACGGATCGCGGCACTGCAGCGCGTGGGTGACGTCAAAAATCACCGGAGAGTTACCGGAAACTTTCTTCATCACGCTAAAGCCCAGCATATCGACAACCAGGTTGTCATAACCAAAGTTCGCACCACGGTCGCACAGGATAACCTTGTCGTTACCGCCTTCATGGAATTTATCCACGATATTGCCCATCTGGCCCGGGCTCACGAATTGCGGTTTTTTCACGTTAATAACAGCGCCCGTTTTCGCCATCGCTTCGACCAGATCGGTCTGACGTGCGAGGAATGCCGGAAGCTGAATCACATCCACCACATCAGCAACAGGCTGTGCCTGGCTGGCTTCATGAACGTCGGTGATCACTTTTACGCCAAACGTCTGCTTCAGTTCCTGGAAGATTTTCATCCCTTCTTCAAGGCCTGGCCCACGGTAAGAGTGGATGGAAGAACGGTTGGCTTTATCAAAGGAGGCTTTGAACACGTAAGGGATACCCAGCTTTTGAGTAACGGTTACGTAGTGCTCACAAATGCGCATCGCCAGATCGCGGGATTCCAGCACGTTCATTCCGCCAAACAGCACGAACGGCAGGTCATTTGCCACGTTGATGTCGCCAATGCTAACCACTTTTTGTTTCATAGGATCGCCTTAAACGGTAGGTAAAGTGTTATTAATCAATGCAATACAATTTGCTTGTGCGAAATAGTATTAATCTGCGCACGGATCATTTCGCTGATCGGGTCTTCCGGACATTGCTCAACGAAATAACTTAAATCTGTCAGCGCAACATGTTCACATTCCAGCTGCGCGTAAATCAATCCGCGATCGCGTATTTCATACGGATCCTCAGGATTAAACTGCAGTAATGCTTCGCTGGCTCGCAGCGCCAGTTCCATTTGCCTCTCTTCCATTAGCGAAGATTTCAGCGTGTCGAGCAGTTTACGGATCACTTCCGCGTTATCCGCTTCGTCAAGGTCCTCGTTGAACAGTTCAGCAACCGGGCTAATGTTACCCTTCAGCCACACTTCCAACGTGTGTTCATTTAACGTTTCGCCATTGAACGGGTTGATCAACCACATCTCACCTTCCAGCGATTCAATACGCAGGATCAGCTGCGTCGGGAAAATCACCGGAACCAACGGCAGATCCAGTCGGTTAGCAATCCACAATAAGATGGCACCGAGTGAAACCGCACTGCCCTGACGATTTTTCAGGACCTGGTCGAGCCATAGTGCATCAGAAAGACGGTAGACGCCGTGGGTGTCCGTAAACCCCCATTCGCCATAAAAAAGTGCCAGCAGTTTTTCCAGTTGCTCATCCTGAGACAGGAGCTGGCTAATTTCTTCTTGCGCCTGACTAACCAGACGTTCCAGTTCGTCGTAGACAGTTTGTGTTGGAAAATCCAGACGGATTGACTCCGACGCCAGGATCATCCCATCACATAACGGCGCTTTATTAAATTCGAAATCAGCTAACGACCTCATGACTTACCCCAGTAACGGTATTTTTGTGGTGGCGAGTTTAATGATGATGTACAGCACCACCAGCGCCAGCGGAAATGCGATTAATCGCGCCTGCTGGCTGCGCGCCCGACGGTAATCGAGCGCAATAAAACCCAAAACGATGTAAATGATAACCCCAAACAGCTTTTCAGTCAGCCATGTCCCCTGTTCGGTGAATGGCAGGATGTGCGTTTTAGCGATCAACGCCACGCCGCTGAGAAGTAAAACGGTATCAATGATCGGTGGCAGAATACGCGTCCAGCGCGCTGATGCCAGGCGTGTATTGGTAGAACGCCACCAAAAACGCAACGTGAGTAGCCCGACAGAAAGCACGATGCTAACGAGATGAACAGTGAGTAGCGTGCTGAACGAATTCATGATGGGATGCGCCCGAGCGTAATCCGCTCGTTGCCGCCATAGTCACGACAGGTTTCAACCGCCTGGTAACCCGCGCGGGTAAAGGCATCACGGACGGCCTCGCCCTGCTGCCAGCCATGCTCCAGCAACAGATAACCGCCAGTGGTCAACACACGGCGGGACTGGTCGATGATAAGCATTATATCCGCCAGACCATTCTCGCCTGCGACCAGCGCCGACAGTGGCTCAAAGCGCACATCGCCCTGTGCCAGATGCGGATCCTGCTCATCGATGTATGGCGGGTTACTGACGATCATCTCAAACTGTTGTCCCGACAAGGCGCTGAACCAGTCGCTTTGCAACACTCGCACATTGTCGATGGCCAGATTCAGTCGATTGCGGTTTGCCAGTTCTACGGCATCCTGCATGCGGTCAACTGCTGTCACCGTGCAATCCGGACGCTCAGACGCCAGCGCCAGCGCGATGGCACCAGTACCAGTGCCCAGATCAAGAATACGGCACGGCGAGGCAGGCAAACGCGCCAATGCCTGTTCAACCAGACACTCGGTATCCGGACGCGGAATGAGCGTGGCGGGTGAAACAAACAGCGGCAGCGACCAGAATTCACGAACACCGGTTAAGTGCGCGACGGGTTCCCCCCGCTGACGGCGCGCCACCAGCGCGTTCAGCTGTTCACACTGCGCTTCGGTTAATTGCGTTTCGCCAAAAGCCAGAATATAGG
Source organism: Citrobacter sp. Igbk 14 (assembly GCF_028069825.1). Lineage (NCBI taxonomy): Bacteria > Pseudomonadati > Pseudomonadota > Gammaproteobacteria > Enterobacterales > Enterobacteriaceae > Citrobacter > Citrobacter sp. Igbk 14. Next base: position 26,310 of record NZ_JANEWM010000012.1, on the reverse strand, counting down.
TTCGCCCTTTGCCTGTGACGAACTCAAGTATGATCTCGGCATCACGGCGCGGGCTTTCGCTTGCCTGTAATTGGCTGATTGCTTCACGCAACCATTGCTGATAATCCATTAATCTTGCTCGGACAACGCCGCCAACTGATCGGCCTGATATTCCTGGACAATCGGCTCAATAAGCATATCCAGTTTACCTTCCATCGCTTCATCCAGACGGTACAGCGTCAGGTTGATGCGGTGATCGGTCACACGCCCCTGCGGGAAGTTATAGGTACGATTGCGATCGCTACGATCGCCGCTGCCCAACAGGTTACGCCGCTCAGAGGCTTCCGCCTGTTGACGTCTGGCCACTTCGGCGGCACGAATACGCGCCCCCAACACCGACATCGCTTTCGCTTTGTTTTTATGCTGCGAACGTTCGTCCTGACACTCCACCACGATACCAGTTGGCAAGTGAGTAATACGGATTGCTGAGTCGGTGGTGTTAACGTGCTGACCACCCGCCCCCGATGACCGGAAAGTATCAATTCGCAGATCGGCTGGATTGATATCCGGCAGCTCTGCGTCCGGCAGTTCCGGCATCACCGCTACTGTACAGGCAGAAGTATGGATACGTCCCTGAGATTCGGTCGCCGGAACGCGCTGTACGCGATGACCACCGGACTCAAATTTCAGTCGACCGTAGACACCGTCGCCGCTGACTTTAGCAATAATTTCTTTGTAGCCACCATGTTCGCCTTCGTTGGCGCTCATGATCTCTACCCGCCAGCGACGCGATTCAGCATAACGGCTGTACATGCGGAACAAATCACCCGCAAACAGTGCCGCTTCATCACCACCGGTTCCCGCACGCACTTCAAGGAAGGCGTTACGTTCATCATCAGGATCGGTTGGCAACAGCAGAACCTGCAGATGCTGTTCCAGTTGTTCACATTTTTCTTTTGCTTCGCGCAGTTCATCCTGCGCCATTTCACGCATTTCAGGATCGTCGAGCATCATCTGTGCCGTTTCGATATCTTCCTGAACCTGTTGCCAGTCCGTAAAACAACGGGAAACATCACTTAATTGCGCATATTCGCGCGACAATGCACGAAAACGTTCCTGGTCTGCGATGGTTCCCGCATCACCGAGCAGCGCCTGAACTTCTTCATGGCGTTCATGCAGGGCTTCCAGTTTGGCAACGATAGAAGGCTTCATAGGCGTAAATGCACCCTGTAAAAAATGAGATTGGTGTACTGCTACTCCAGCCCGAGGCTGTCGCGCAGAATATTCAGGCGTTCACTGTCCCCGTCACGGGCGGCCTGTTGAAGTGATTTGGTTGGTGCGTGGATCAGGCGGTTAGTCAGTTTCCACGCCAGGTCCTGCATAATGGCTTGCGCATCACCGCCCTGTTCCAGAGCAGCCAACGCTTTGGCGGTCAGTTCATCACGGATTTGTTCAGACTGACTGCGATAATCGCGGATGGTCTCGCTTGCGCTTTGTGCTCGCAGCCAGGCCATAAACTCGCTGGTTTCCTGCGCCACGATGGTTTCCGCTTCCACGGCGGCCGCTTTGCGCTGCGCCAGGTTATGCGAAATGATGCTTTGCAGGTCGTCAACACTGTACAAATAGGCGTTGGACAGTTTGCCCACTTCCGGTTCAACGTCGCGCGGTACCGCAATATCAACCAGCAGCATAGGCTGATTACGGCGATTTTTTAGCGCACGTTCGACCATCCCCTTGCCGATTATCGGCAGCGGGCTGGCGGTAGAACTGATAATAATATCGGCATCCTGTAAGCGGGCATCAATATCGCTCAGAGAAATCACCTCGGCGCCGACTTCATCGGCCAACACCTGCGCACGCTCACGTGTGCGGTTAGCGATGATCATCTTCTTCACTTTGTGCTCACGCAGATGTCGCGCCACCAGTTCGATGGTCTCGCCGGCACCCACTAACAACACCGTTACCGTTGAAAGGGATTCAAAGATCTGACGCGCCAGCGTACAGGCAGCAAAGGCGACTGACACCGCGCTGGCACCGATATCTGTTTCTGTGCGTACACGTTTCGCGACGGAGAATGATTTCTGGAACATACGTTCCAGCGCACTGGCGTTCAGGTGGCCTTTTTGCGAATCCGCAAACGCTTTTTTCACCTGACCGAGAATCTGTGGTTCACCGAGCACCAGTGAATCCAGACCACTGGCAACGCGCATCAGATGGCTGACAGCATCGTTGTCCTGGTGCCAGTAGAGGCTACTGCGCAGATCTTCTTCGTTCAGATTGTGGTACTCACACAGCCAGCGAATCAGCGCTTCCTGCAGGTTATCCTGCTCTTCTACGCTGAGATACAGCTCTGTGCGGTTACACGTCGACAGCACTACCCCGCCCTGCACCATTGGCTGCGCAAGCAGGCTGTCCAGCGCCTGATCGAGCGTGTCCGGCGAAAACGTTACGCGTTCTCGCAGCGATACAGGTGCCGTTTTATGGTTAATACCAAGCGCTAAAAGGGTCATGTGTGCGGGAATAGTACCAGCGTTGATAAGGTTAGACTGCGTGCATCATACAGGATGCGTGCGGCCAATAAAAGAGACTGCCCCCTTTTGGAGTAATAGCTTACGGTTTAAATTAAGATAACGTGACCGTAGACGATATTCACGGTCGGCGCTAGCATTAAGGGTTATAACTGCAACCGCTGGCATGATTTTGCTGGATGGCGAAAAACGCGTCTTACCCGACCTGCGGATTCAGTTTGTAGGCCTGATAAGCGCCGCGCCATCAGGCAATTAATGCACCGTATTACAAGGATTTGTCATCATTATGACCCTGCCTGATTTTCGCCTGATCCGTCTGTTGCCGCTGGCAAGCCTGGTTCTCACCGCCTGTGCGCTCAACGCGCCGAAAGGCCCCGGCAAAAGCCCCGACTCTCCACAGTGGCGCCAGCACCAGCAGGAAGTGCGCGCACTGAACCAATATCAGACACGCGGTGCGTTTGCCTATATTTCCGACCAGCAGAAAGTGTATGCCCGCTTTTTCTGGCAGCAAACTGGCCAGGATCGCTATCGCCTTCTGCTGACCAATCCGCTGGGGAGTACCGAACTGGAACTGAACGCGCAACCGGGCAACGTGGAGCTCGTCGACAACAAAGGGAAGCACTACACCGCTGACGACGCTGAAGAAATGATCGGCAAACTGACCGGAATGCCCATCCCGCTGAACAGCCTGCGCCAGTGGATCCTTGGTTTGCCAGGCGATGCAACAGATTACAAACTCGACGATCAATACCGTCTGAGCGAAGTGAATTACAGTAAAGAGGGTAAAAGCTGGAAAGTCGTGTACAGCGCCTACGACAGCAAAACGCAGCCGGCGATGCCTGCAAATATGGAGCTGTCCGACGGTGACCAGCGCATTAAGCTGAAAATGGATAACTGGATTGTGAAATGATGACCCACTGGCCCTCTCCGGCGAAACTGAATCTGTTTTTATACATCACCGGACAACGTGCGGACGGTTATCACACGCTACAAACGCTGTTCCAGTTTCTCGATTATGGCGACGAGATGAGTATCAACGTACGCAATGACGGTGAAATTCACCTGTTAACGCCTGTTGATGGTGTTGAGCATGAAGACAACCTGATTGTGCGCGCCGCACGCTTGCTCATGAAAACCGCCGCGGAACGCGGTCGCCTGCCAGCCGGCAGTGGTGCAGACATCAGCATTCTCAAGCGGCTGCCGATGGGTGGTGGTCTGGGCGGTGGCTCATCGAATGCCGCCACCGTGTTAGTGGCACTGAATCACCTATGGCAGTGTGGGTTGTCTGTAGATGAACTGGCGATAATGGGCTTAACGCTGGGTGCCGACGTACCGGTTTTCGTACGCGGTCATGCAGCCTTTGCTGAAGGCGTAGGAGAAATCCTGACGCCGGTCAATCCAGCAGAAAAGTGGTACCTGGTCGCCCATCCGGGAGTCAGTATTCCAACGCCGGTGATTTTTAAAGATCCAGACCTCCCCCGTAACACGCCAAAAAGGTCAATAGAAACGTTACTAAAATGTGAATTCGGCAATGATTGCGAGGTTATCGCAAGAAAACGTTTTCGCGAGGTTGATGCGGCGCTTTCCTGGCTGTTAGAATACGCGCCGTCGCGCCTGACTGGTACAGGGGCTTGTGTCTTTGCTGAATTTGACACTGAGTTCCGTGCTCGCCAGGTGCTTGAGCAAGCCCCGGATTGGCTCAAAGGCTTTGTGGCGAAAGGTGTAAACCTCTCCCCATTGCACAGAGCGCTACTCTAAATCATTTGGGTTTCAGGAAGATGGCGAAATGACGAATCGCCAGACACATACAAAAGTATGTGACTGGTGTGAGAAATTGATGCCAGCGCACATGAAACGTGAATGATGACGAGTAAGCCGGGCAAGCTGAGTTGCGGTGACAACGTCACCCTGTTCCAGACGTTGCATCGCGCTCTTTAATACACCGCCTGGAGAGGATACTGCCTGGCCCGCACAGTTTTCGGCAGATTCTTTCCACCAATGGACGCATGCCTGAGGTTCTTCTCGTGCCTGATATGAAGCTTTTTGCTGGTAACGCCACCCCGGAACTAGCACAACGTATTGCCAACCGCCTGTACACTTCACTCGGCGACGCCGCTGTAGGTCGCTTTAGCGACGGCGAAGTCAGCGTACAAATTAATGAAAATGTACGCGGTGGTGATATTTTCATCATCCAGTCCACTTGTGCCCCGACTAACGACAACCTGATGGAATTGGTCGTTATGGTTGATGCGCTGCGCCGTGCTTCCGCAGGCCGTATCACCGCCGTTATCCCTTACTTCGGCTATGCACGTCAGGATCGTCGCGTACGTTCTGCTCGTGTTCCGATTACCGCTAAAGTCGTCGCGGACTTCCTGTCCAGCGTTGGCGTTGACCGCGTCCTCACCGTTGACCTGCATGCTGAACAGATCCAGGGCTTCTTTGATGTGCCGGTTGATAACGTATTCGGTAGCCCGATTCTGTTAGAAGACATGCTGCAGCTGAATCTGGACAACCCGATTGTGGTTTCTCCAGACATCGGTGGCGTCGTGCGTGCCCGCGCTATCGCTAAACTGCTGAACGATACCGATATGGCTATCATCGATAAACGTCGCCCACGTGCGAACGTTTCTCAGGTGATGCACATCATTGGTGACGTTGCGGGCCGTGACTGCGTGCTGGTTGATGACATGATCGATACTGGCGGTACGCTGTGTAAAGCAGCTGAAGCGCTGAAAGAACGTGGTGCCAAACGCGTATTTGCTTATGCAACTCACCCGATCTTCTCAGGTAATGCGGCAAACAACCTGCGCAACTCAGTAATTGATGAAGTCGTTGTCTGTGACACCATTCCACTGACCGACGAAATCAAAGCACTGCCAAACGTGCGTACGTTGACTCTGTCGGGTATGCTGGCCGAAGCGATTCGTCGTATCAGCAACGAAGAATCCATCTCTGCTATGTTCGAGCATTAATCGAGCCCGGCTCAAAAACCCGCTGCGGCGGGTTTTTTTATCCGTTTTATTTATTTGTATGATTTATGCCAACTTCAACTATCGTTTTTTAGATAGATGATGCGCTCATGGATGAAACATTATTGTGAACAGACTATTTTCCTCACATGTGATGCCTTTCCGCGCCCTCATCGACGCTTGTTGGAAAGAAAAGTATACCGCCTCACGTTTTACTCGTGACCTGATCGCCGGGATTACCGTTGGGATCATTGCGATTCCGCTGGCAATGGCACTGGCAATCGGTAGTGGCGTTGCACCACAGTACGGCCTGTACACCTCGGCCGTGGCTGGGATTGTTATCGCCCTCACCGGGGGCTCACGCTTTAGCGTATCTGGCCCTACCGCCGCCTTCGTGGTGATTTTGTATCCGGTGTCGCAACAGTTTGGGCTGGCAGGTCTGCTGGTCGCCACGCTAATGTCCGGGATATTCCTGATCCTTTTCGGCCTCGCTCGCTTTGGCCGCCTGATCGAATATATTCCCGTGTCAGTCACGTTAGGCTTTACATCGGGTATTGGTATTACCATCGGTACCATGCAGATTAAAGATTTTCTCGGTTTACAGATGGCTCATGTCCCGGAGCACTACCTGCAGAAGGTCGGTGCACTGTTTATGGCATTGCCAACCATTAACTTCGGCGACGCCGCCATTGGCGTGGTCACGCTGGGGATACTGATTTTCTGGCCGCGGCTGGGGATCCGTCTGCCAGGCCACCTTCCGGCGCTGCTGGCTGGCTGTGCGGTAATGGGTATTGTTAACCTGAGCGGTGGGCATGTCGCCACTATCGGTTCCCAGTTTCACTACATTCTGGCCGATGGTTCGCAAGGCAACGGTATTCCGCAGTTGCTACCCCAACTGGTATTGCCGTGGAATATGCCAGAATCAAACTTTACGCTGAGCTGGAGTTCATTGCAGGCGCTGCTACCAGCCGCCTTCTCGATGGCGATGCTGGGGGCGATTGAATCCCTGCTGTGTGCTGTCGTGCTTGATGGAATGACAGGGACGAAGCATAAAGCCAATAGTGAACTGATTGGTCAGGGCCTGGGTAATATTGTCGCCCCGTTCTTTGGTGGTATTACCGCCACCGCCGCGATTGCCCGTTCAGCAGCTAACGTTCGTGCCGGGGCGACCTCGCCAATTTCTGCGGTCATTCACGCGATTCTGGTGATCCTTGCACTGCTGGTGCTGGCCCCGCTGCTCTCCTGGCTACCCCTTTCGGCAATGGCTGCCCTGCTGCTGATGGTGGCATGGAACATGAGCGAAGCGCATAAAGTTGTGGATCTGCTGCGCCACGCGCCGAAAGACGACATCATCGTCATGCTGATGTGTATGTCTTTGACGGTGCTGTTCGATATGGTTATCGCCATCAGCGTCGGTATTGTTCTCGCTTCGCTGCTGTTTATGCGCCGTATTGCGCGCATGACGCGTCTGGCTCCGGTCAACGTAGACGTACCAGACGACGTACTGGTACTACGCGTTATTGGGCCGCTGTTCTTTGCCGCTGCGGAAGGATTATTTACCGATCTCGAGTCGCGTATAGCAGGCAAACGCATTGTGGTGCTGAAGTGGGACGCGGTCCCGGTACTGGATGCCGGTGGTCTGGACGCCTTCCAGCGTTTTGTTAAACGTCTGCCGGAAGGTTGTGAGCTGCGTATCAGTAACCTGGAGTTTCAGCCGCTACGCACCATGGCGCGCGCGGGTATCCAACCCATCCCAGGTCGTCTGACGTTCTTCCCGAACCGCGATGCCGCGCTGGCAGATATTTAATCATACTATGTTACCGGCTTGCGCAGGCTTGCCGGTAACACTTCTCTTCTGTAAACGTGTCTGAGTTGCTATTATCCAGTTTCCCTGGTTCTGATGATATCTGCAACGATGAACGCTGATACTACATTTATATTCCGTGAGATAACCGAGGCTGATATTTCGGCCGTTCAGTCGTTTATTATCCACCATTTAAATCTCTATTTTAACGCTAACCGACCGGCACCTGAACCGCATACAGATGTATTAAATCTGCGCTCACACTACCTCCATCAACCGCGAAATCTGTTGATCGGTGCATGGAATAACCGACAGCAACTTATCGCTACGCTGGCGGTCTGCCAATACGATGACCGAATACCGGCACTGCGTGGACGCTATCAATTATCCTCAACCGCTGAAATTTGTCGCTGCTATGTCGCACAGGAATATCGTCGGCAAGGCATAGGCAGCCAACTTGTCCTGCTGGCGGAACAATTTTGCGACCGACAACAATATAAAACACGCTATCTGCACACCCATCATTTTTTACCTGGCGGCTATCAATTTTGGTTGCGAAATCACTTTACCGTCTATTTTGATGAAGGTGGAGAACAGCAAATCGTGCACATGGAAAAACATCAATAAAAATGTGACGCCGCGCAAATAATTAAATACCACAATTAATTTCGTTATTAATCGTAGTCTTCTCGGCAAAGAAAACATTAATTGATCAACATCAAACAATTCTCATTTAGTTTATCGACATTTGTGTTTTCCACATAATTAATGTCACAAGCATAAAATCAACGCATTGATTTTATTGAATTAAAAACTAAAAGTGATATCAACCCTACTTATTCAAGCGGTTGACGGGGCTATTCGATACCGATAAAGTCCCCACCGACAGTATTTCAGAATCTATTGATCATTTTGAAACGGAATATGGTGCGGATTATTTTAATCTTATGCCATAGCTGCCCCCGCAACTGTAAGCGGAAACTGAATATCACTGTGTCGTGGATTATCCACGACCGGTCACTGTAAAGAACGCATTTATGGGAAGGCCGATATTCAGATTGCCGCGAGCCAGGAGACCTGCTGTCAAGGTTGTATACATTGAGTGGACGGGATGGTCCATGGGGTGATTTATTTGACGAATGTATAATATAATTTCTGAACAAATTGGCAACAATATGCTTTATTTTCATATTATCTTGCCCGCAGTTCACGATTAGATGTCATCTATCGTCATGTGCCTGTCCCGAATTTATGGAACGAAATGAACCATGACCAGACGTTCAGATTCTGGTATGAACGGGACAACACTAATGCACGCAAAAATAACTTCTGCTTATTGCAAACTTTCACTTCTGGCACTGACTGGCGCAGCACTCTTCCTGACCAGCAATATGGCTTCTGCGGCTAAAACAGAATATCCACTGACGATCAAAAACTGTGGTAGGGATATTACGTTTAATCATGCGCCAAAACGCGTGACTACCGTTGGACAAAACAGTACTGAAATCCTCTATTCCCTGGGTCTTGCCGATCGTGTTGTTGGGACATCACTGTGGTTTGGTCCGGTACCTGAACAGTACAAAGCGGCGAATGACAAGATTGCGGTCATTGCACAAAACATCCCGAGTTTCGAAGGGATTATTGCGAAAAAACCGGATCTGGTGGCCAGTCAGTTTGAATGGCAGATTGGCCCTGCGGGCACAGTTGCCTCTTACGAACAATTTAGCGAATTACACGTTCCGGTTTATACCGCCCCAGCCGATTGCGCCAAAGACAACGAAGACGGCGGTGACGGCGTGCGTAAGAGCATGTTTGATATCGCCATGGTCTATCAGGAAATTGCCGACCTGGCGAAAATTTTTGATGTACAGGATAAAGGCAATGAGCTGATTGCCAGCCTGAAAGCACGTGAAGCCGCCGCGAAAGCGAAGATTGCCGGTATGGACAACCACGTATCTGCCGTCTTTTGGTTCTCCAGCGCCGACCTGCAGCTTGACCCCTATGTCGCCGGGAAATTTGGCCCCGCGGCGTGGATAGCGCAATCTCTTGGGGTGAAAAATGTCATTGATTCCGCTGAGGAGTGGCCAACGGTAGGTTGGGAAACCATTGCCAAAGCCAACCCATCGGTCATCGTCCTCGGCGAGATGGGCCGTCGCCGCTTCCCGGCCGATGACTGGAAAGTCAAAATGGAATACCTCACATCCGATCCTGTTACCCGGCTGATCCCGGCAGTGAAAGAAAACCACCTGCCGGTGATCGACGTGCAGACCATGAACGCGGGTATCAGAACCATTGACGGGCTGGAAAAACTCGCCGATGCGCTGGTGCAATATGGCCTGGCGCACCCTCAGACGACTCACTAACTCTCGTCGCGCGTTATGCCTTATGCGGGCATAGCGCCCTTTCGTATCCCGGGAAGTCGTAAATAATGAGCGAATTACGCAGGACGCGCCATGCCATGAGCCAGCTTGCTGGCCGGACGCTGTTCCACGCGCTATGGGTCAGCATGGTGATGTGCGGCGTCCTTCTGGCGGGCATTTCAATCGGTGAGACGGTTATCCCGTGGCGGCATGTCAGCCATACGCTGGCAAACCGCTTGTTTGATACACAGTATACGGTGGATGCGCTTGATGCCGGGATTATCTGGAACTACCGCCTGACCCGTGCGCTGGTTTCCGCCTGCTGCGGAGCCTGTCTGGCGGTCTCAGGCGTGGTTCTCCAATCGCTGCTGCGCAATGCGCTGGCCGAACCTTACCTGCTGGGGATTTCTGCCGGAGCCTCAACGGGCGCGGTGCTCATTGCTCTGACCGGACTTGGCGCAGGGATCATTTCCATGTCGCTTGGCGCGTTTATTGGCGCGCTGACGGCATTTTTGTTTGTCGCGCTATTAGCCATGGCGGCAAGGGGCAAAAGCGGCTCGGCCACCACGCAAATCATTCTCGCCGGGATTGCCAGTTCGCAGCTATTCAATGCCATTACCTCACTCATCATTACGCGTTCAGCCAATGCCGAACAGGCTCGGGGCATCATGTTCTGGCTGCTGGGCAATCTCAGCGGGGTACGCTGGCCAGATGTCGTGCTGGCCATCCCTACTGCGCTGATTGGCATCGTCGTTTGCTTTTGCTACGCCCGCCATCTGGATGCATTCTCATTTGGCGCGGAATCGGCGGCATCGCTGGGCATTCCCGTTAAACGCACCCGTGGCGTACTGATTGCCGCCGTGACAGGGATGACGGCCATCATGGTGTCAATCGTCGGCGCCATTGGCTTTGTCGGGCTGGTCATTCCCCATGCTGCGCGGTTACTGGTGGGAAATCAGCACCATCGCCTATTGCCCGTCAGCGCTCTTATTGGCGCCATTTTCCTTATCGTCGCGGATGTTATTTCACGCACCTTGCTTCCAGGACAGGTCTTGCCGATCGGCGTGATTACCGCACTGGTCGGCGCACCTGCATTTGCCATCATTTTGATACGAGGGAATCCGGGGAAATGACCGCTAATCCTGTGGTAAACGCCCAGCATCTGTACTGGGAGGTTAAAGGCAAAGCCATCGTCAATGATGTCTCTTTTCAGGTCTCGCACGGTGAGTTTGTCGGTATTATCGGCCCCAATGGTTCCGGGAAAACGTCGCTGATTTCGCTCCTGGCGGGATTACTGAAACCGTCTTCCGGGCACGTTACGCTAAATCACCAGGATATTCGTCGCTATTCACGCCGCCATCTGGCGCAAAAGGTGGCACTGGTTGAACAACAGGCTGAAACCAGCGAGCGTCTTACCGCTATTCAGGCGGTTTCGCTTGGTCGCACGCCATGGCTGAGCCTGCTGTCGCCGTGGTCGAGGAAAGACGACGATATTGTGCAGACGATGCTGGAAAAAGTCTCCCTACAAAACATGCAGCATCGCTGCTGGCATACCTTCTCCGGCGGAGAGCGTCAACGTCTGCACATCGCCAGAGCGCTGGCACAGCAGCCGCAGGTACTGCTGATGGATGAGCCGACAAACCATCTTGATATCCAGCATCAGATTGGCCTGCTCAATCTGGTTAAACGTGAAAAACTCACCGTCATCGCCGCCCTACACGACCTGAATCATGCGGCGATGTTCTGCGATCGCATCATGGTGATGAAGGCTGGACAACTGGCGATGCAGGGGCATCCTGCCGCCATTTTTACCCGTGAAAATCTTAACAGCTGGTTTGGCATCGACGCGATTGTCGAACACGCCCCCGACGACATGAGCTGTTTTATCCGTTACCAACGCCCCGCGTAAACACTGAAAGGAACCACAATGAAACGTGTTAAGCAAAGTTTGCAAATCTTATGCCTGTTAGCCTTCACCTCGACGGCTTTTGCACAAACCTACGAAGTGCTGATGAAAAACCGCGGTACAGGCGGCCCGATGGTTTATGAGCCGGACTATCTGGCGATCCAGCCTGGTGATAGCGTGAAGTTTATCCGCAAACATAAGAGCCACAATGCCGCGTCGATTGCCGAACTCTCTCCCGCCGGATACCCCGGTTTTATTGGAAAAATCGATGAAGAGATTGAAGTGAAATACGACAATGCAGGTTTCTACGGCATCAAATGTTCACCGCACTACGCGCAGGGCATGATCATGCTGATTAAAGTCGGCGACGCCGTGTTACCCGACAGCTACCGCGCGTTCAAAGCCCCTGGTCTTGCCGATAAGCGTTTTCAGGAAATTTATACCCGCCTCGATAAACAGTAACGCGGTCATAAAGGGAGAATAACGGTGGTGGATAAAAAAACGCTTAGCGAAACAATCCAAACTCAGCGACGCGATTGCCTGTGCAAGCTGACGAAATTTGTCGGCGCAGCGGGCGTGACCGCCGCCGTCTGGCCACTCATTTCCGCGCTGGGTCCGGATGATAAAACGGTGGCGGAAAATGAACCTGTTGATGTCTCCCTCGCTGGCGTAACAGCAGGCCAGACGGTGAAGCGTATCTGGCAGGGAAAACTGATCCTGATTCGCCACCGCACGGCGGAGGAGATCGCCGCGGCGCGGCAAGCTGACCTGCGTCTACTGACCGATCCACAGGCGGATAGCGAGCGGGTGGCAGCGGCACATCCCCAGTGGCTGGTAGTACAAGGTTACTGCCCCCACGCTGGTTGTGTACCCAATGCCAACCCCAACGGCCAAGGCTGGGTCTGCCCGTGTCATGGTTCCGAGTTCGATACCTCCGGGCGCGTAACGCGAGGCCCGGCGACGGCGAATCTGGCCATCCCTGACTTTAGCGTGTCAGCTGACGGCCTGAGTCTGCGAATTGGTACGAAGGATGCCTGAGATGAAATCCGCTTATCCGTCAGCCCCCTGGTATCACCTGCAGTTTCGTCTTCCCGTCCCCCGCTCAGTCGCTGGAGTGTGGATCTTTGCTATCGGTCTCATATTGCTGGTCATGCTGGGCGTGCAAATGCTCTCCGGAATCGTGCTGGCTATGTTCTATGTGCCTACAGCGGGATCCGCTTTTGACTCTATTGTTCATATTCTGCGCGCGGTCAGACACGGTGAGCTGGTGCGCAATCTGCATGCTATTGGCGCGTCGCTTTTTTTCTTCGCCTGTTATCTGCATATTTTCCGGGCAATGTATTACAACGTTTACCGCAAACCCTATCTGAAGATGTGGGCAATCAGCGTGACGCTGTATGTGCTGTTGATGATCACTGCATTTCTCGGCTATAGCCTGATTTGGGGGCAAAAAAGCTACTGGGCCGCTACGGTCATCACCAGTTTCGCCCGGGCGATACCGTTTATTGGCGATACGCTATATACCTTTTTAGTCGGTGGCTATATGCCCGGCACGCCGACATTAGGCCGTTTTTATGTCCTTCACTTTATCATTCCCTTCGCCATTGTCGTGGTCACGATATGGCACATCCGTACCGTCCAGTCGGCGTTTGCCCACGCGCGGAAGAAAACATTTTCGCCCAAAGAGTCTCAGCGTTTGTTGTTCGATTTTCGCATCACCGAAAGCGATGCTATCAAACTCACCCTCTTTTTAATGCTGTTCGCCTGGTTTCTGTTTTTCGCGCCGCACTATCTCAGCAGCGCCGATAACTTTATTCCAGCAGACCCGACACTCACACCGGCTATCGTCGCACCTGAATGGTACTTCCTGCCTTTCTTCTCCATTTTGCGCTGCTTCCCCAATGAACTGGCAGGCATCACTGCGATGTGCGCTGCGGTACTGATTTTCTATTTTCTCCCCTGGCTGGATACGTCACACGCGCGGTTTCGCAATAACAGTCGGCTGGTTAAAACCTTTTTTTGGCTTTGGGTCGCCAATGCGCTCTTTTTGGGTTGGTTGGGTTCAAAAGCATTGGTTGGACCGGACTTAGTTGAGGGTTTTAGCAATGACGATGGCTGGACACGCGCGGCGTCTCAGCTTTCAACAGTTATTTATTTTGCATGGTTTCTGCTTGTGCTGCCGTGCCGACGTTTACTGGAACGACAGGACTGACATCATGGCGCGATTTCTAACCACTGTAACTCTGACTCTGGCTCTTTTCTTGAGCAACGCGATTTGCGCACAGCTACCCACCGCGCAGACATGGTCGTTTAGCGGCATGAACGGTAAACACGATAGCGAACAACTGCGACGCGGGCTGCAGGTCTATGAAGAGAAATGCCGGGCCTGCCACGGTATGAAATATCTCACTTTCAAAACGTTAACTAAAGCTGGAGGGCCACAACTCAGTGAGGCGGAGGCCAAAACACTGGCCAGCGGCTACGTCTTTGCGACAATTGAAGACGACGGTCAACCCGGCGAACGGGAAGGCAATCTGAACGATGTTTTCGCGTCACCTTATCTGAATGAACAGGAAGCAAAATACCTTAATAATGGCGCGCTGCCGGTTGACCTGAGCTATATCGTTCGAGCACGGACCTACGACCGCGGGTTTCCGCGATTTTTACTGGATGCGTTCACCCCCTACACCGAGCAAGGCGCTGATTACGTTTATGCGCTGCTGACCGGGTATGCAACCGATGACCCTGAGATGAAAACCAACCGTTTTTTCCCTGGCGGGATGATTAATATGCCCAAACCGTTGGCTGACAATGACATCACCTGGGCTATGCAAACGCATGTTCCCCAAACGGAAGAACAGTACGCACGAGATGTCACCGCGTTTCTGGCGTGGGCCGCTGACCCGCAGCTTGAAAGTAGAAAACATCAGGGAGCGGTCGTTATGGGATATCTGGCGAGTATGCTGGCGTTATTAGCACTGTTACAGCGCAGGCGATCCCGCTCGCGCAGCAACGAGAAAAACTAACGACCAGTCAGCGAAACGCTGGCTGGTCTGCAGGTTATGTCAGCTCTTAGCTGTGGCGTTGGCTATCATTACGACGGCAGCGTTTGTCGTAATGGCGAACCCACCAATAACGATCGCTGATTTGTTCATGTCCCCCGACGCGGGCACCCGCCAGCCAGAGAACACCGCCAACAAAAATACTAAGCACGGCACCATGTGCGAAAAACTGTGGCAGATTAAATTGCGGTAACTGGTTTAAAATAGAGTAACCAACACCGCCGACCATCACCACCAACCCTAAAGCCATGAGCACGTTACCGAGTAACGAAGCGTTTTTGCGTTTCATGTGTCACCTCCGGAACTTTGGGTTGTTACAGGGAATACCCCTAATCCTTATGTGTAAAGTATAGACAACACTGCCATTCGCAAGTGCGCCTGTGATCACAAATACAAACACCACCGCAACAAAACTTTACAAATAAGCTACTGAACACCCTCAATTTCTAATAGTCCATTCCTGCAATTATTCAGTTTTCGAGGCGGCGCACGCAGTTTTTTGTCAAGCGCGTCGGCAAACAGTAAACTACACGCCGGTTATAGACACACTCAGGACAAATTACGTGGCGATTAAATTGATTGTCGGCCTGGCGAACCCCGGCGCAGAGTATGCGGCAACGCGACATAATGCAGGCGCATGGTACGTCGATTTACTGGCAGAGAGACTCCGTGCGCCCCTGCGCGATGAGCCGAAGTTCTTCGGTTACACCTCCAGAGTCACGCTTGAAGGTGAAGATGTCCGCCTGCTGGTACCGACCACATTTATGAATCTGAGCGGCAAAGCCGTTGGCGCGATGGCCAGCTTTTATCGCATTAACCCTGATGAAATTCTGGTCGCCCACGATGAATTAGATCTGCCACCTGGCGTCGCCAAATTTAAGCTGGGCGGTGGTCATGGCGGACATAATGGCCTGAAAGACATCATCAGCAAGTTAGGCAATAACCCTAACTTTCATCGTTTACGCGTTGGAATCGGCCATCCGGGCGATAAAAATAAAGTTGTCGGTTTTGTTTTAGGCAAACCGCCTGTTTCAGAACAGAAGTTAATTGATGAAGCCATTGACGAAGCGGCACGTTGTACCGAGATTTTATTCAAAGATGGACTGACCAAAGCAACGAGCCGGTTACACACCTTTAAAGCGCAATAAGCAGCGATGTGCGGCATTTTTCTCGCGTGCTGTGTATAATAGGCAGAGTTATTTACATTTCTACAATCTGTTTTCCATAACAGGTTGAATATCAAAAGATTAAGGTGATTTAAACATGGGATTCAAATGCGGTATCGTCGGTTTGCCAAACGTAGGCAAATCCACCCTGTTCAACGCGCTCACAAAAGCGGGTATTGAAGCGGCAAACTTCCCGTTCTGTACTATCGAGCCGAACACGGGTGTTGTCCCGATGCCCGATCCTCGTCTGGATCAACTGGCCGAAATCGTCAAACCGCAGCGTATCCTGCCAACCACAATGGAATTCGTGGATATCGCGGGCCTGGTAAAAGGCGCATCCAAAGGTGAAGGCCTGGGTAACCAGTTCCTGACCAACATTCGTGAAACAGAAGCTATCGGTCACGTTGTTCGCTGCTTCGAAAACGACAACATTATCCACGTTAACAACAAAGTGGATCCGGCTGACGATATCGATGTTATCAACACCGAACTGGCGCTGTCCGACCTCGACACCTGCGAACGTGCTATCCACCGCGTACAGAAGAAAGCCAAAGGCGGTGATAAAGACGCTAAAGCTGAACTGGCTGCACTGGAAAAATGCCTGCCGCAGTTGGAAAACGCCGGTATGCTGCGTGCGCTGAAAAACCTGACTGACGAAGACAAGGCAGCCATCAAATACCTGAGCTTCCTGACGCTGAAGCCAACCATGTATATCGCCAACGTGAACGAAGACGGTTTTGAAAACAACCCGTACCTCGATAAAGTTCGCGAAATCGCCGACGCTGAAGGTTCTGTCGTGGTTGCCGTTTGTGCCGCTGTTGAAGCGGACATCGCTGAACTCGACGATGCTGACCGTGACGAATTTATGGCTGAACTGGGCCTGGAAGAGCCTGGCCTGAACCGCGTTATCCGCGCAGGCTACGAACTGCTGAACCTGCAGACCTACTTCACCGCTGGCGTGAAAGAAGTTCGTGCGTGGACCATCCCTGTCGGCGCAACTGCCCCGCAGGCAGCCGGTAAGATCCACACCGACTTCGAGAAAGGCTTTATCCGCGCACAAACCATCGCATTTGAAGACTTCATCACCTATAAAGGTGAGCAAGGTGCGAAAGAAGCCGGCAAGATGCGTGCAGAAGGTAAAGATTACATCGTTAAAGATGGCGATGTGATGAACTTCCTGTTCAACGTCTAAATCATTTCTGTTGTCTGATGAGGTTCCATCGAACCTCATCAGTCCAGAGAGACAAAAAACCACGCGATTGCGTGGTTTTTTTGTCTCTCTGGTTTACTCAGAACAGCCGTTTTACATCCCCTGATACAGTGGACCTTCTCCTCCCTGAGGAGCCGTCCAGGTGATATTTTGCGTTGGGTCCTTAATATCACAGGCCTTACAGTGCAGGCAGTTCTGCGCATTAATTTGCAGATGAGGTTGCTGCTCAAACTCAACTATTTCATAGACACCCGCCGGACAGTAACGTGTCTCCGGGGCCGCGTACAACGGCAGATTGACCGTGAGCGGGATACGCTCATCTTTCAACCTCAAATGACAGGGCTGATCTTCTTCATGGTTAGTATTCGACAAAAACACCGATGAAGAGCGGTCGAATGTCAGCACGCCGTCAGGCTTTGGATAGTTAATCTTCGCCTCGCTGGAAGCGGGTTTGAGAGCCTGATGATCGCTTTGTTTCAGTGCTAACGTCCATGGTGTATGGCCTTTCAATAACAGTTGTTCCGCACCAAATAAGAGAGAGCCTGTATACAGTCCCTTCTTCATATAGGGTTTAAAGTTACGCGTTTGGTATAGTTCGCGGTACAGCCAACTGTCCTGGAAGCCCTGCTGATAAACCGCGGCCAGAGTCGCTTCATCTGCCAGATATTGCCCCTGAGCCTGTGCGATGTCTAAAGCCTCGAGAGTCGCCCGGGCGGCCAACATTCCACTTTTAATCGCGCAGTGGCTGCCTTTGATTCGTGCGGCGTTTAAAAACCCAGCGTTATCACCGAGAAGCGCCCCCCCTTTAAAGCTCAGTATCGGCAGTGAAGACAATCCTCCCGCAACCATCGTTCTGGCACCATAACTGAGGCGCTTCCCCTGTTGCAGATGCGCAGAAATGGCCGGATGCGTTTTCAAACGTTGAAACTCTTCAAACGGTGACAACCACGGATTACTGTAATTCAGCCCAACAACCAATCCCACCGCGACCAGGTTATCGCCATAATGGTAGACAAAGCCACCGCCGTAGGTTGCTGCACCCAACGGCCAACCGGCACAATGCACCACCAGCCCCGGTTGATGCTGCTCTGGGGGAACTTGCCACACTTCTTTCAACCCCAGTCCGTAGGTCTGGGGGGCGCTATCCCGGTCTAGTGCGAACGTCTCAATTACTGTTTTTCCTAGCTGCCCGCGGCATCCTTCAGCAAAAAGCGTGGTTCTGGCGAGCAGGTTGATCCCTTGCTGATACTGCGCGGTTGGCTGACCTGATTTATCCAGCCCCATATCACCGGTAGCGACACCGATTACTGCACCCTGTTCATCATAAAGCACCTCAGTCCCCGTAAATCCGGCAAAGACTTCGACGCCCAGTTGTTCCGCCTGCTGGGCAAGTGTCTGGCACACCAGGCCAAGGCTCCCAATCACATTGCCATGATTTTTAAAGCATTCAGGTAACAATGTTTGCGGTACACGAATCTGCTTTTGGGCACCCAAAAACAAAAAACGATCTTCCGTCACTGGCGTTAGCGGTAATGACAGCTTTTGTTGCCAGCCCGGCAGCAGTTCATTCAATCCAACAGGATCAATGACCGCTCCGGACAATATATGTGCACCAATGCTGGCTCCTTTGTCGATCAGGCAAACGGAAAGCGTTTGCTGGCGCTGTGCCGCCAGTTGCTTCAGATGAATCGCCGCCGCCAGCCCCGATGGACCGCCCCCCACAATCAGGACATCAAACTCCATTGCCTCACGGATCTTTTGGGTGTCGAGCGCTGACCTGTCTGGATGCATATTTCCTCCTGAGAAAGAAAAAACGTTATGGGGCATGGCGGGTTACGCCAGCGCTTTCTCCAGCTCGGGTAAAATCTGGAACAGATCGCCTTCGATACCGTAATCTGCAATCTGGAAAATCGGCGCCTCTTTATCTTTATTAATGGCGACAATCAATTTGCTTTCTTTCATGCCCGCCAAATGTTGTATCGCACCGGAAATACCTACGGCGATATAGAGGTCGGGGGCAATAATTTTACCAGTCTGCCCTACCTGATAATCATTAGGCACAAAACCGGCGTCAACGGCGGCACGGGATGCGCCAATTGCTGCACCAAGCTTGTCGGCAATGGTCTCAATAAGTTGAAAATTCTCTTTCGCACTCAGTCCGCGCCCCCCCGAAATGACGATTTTTGAGGTACTCAGTTCCGGACGAGAAAACGGCGTAAGTGATTGGCTCACATGGCGTGACAATGCCAGCGCGGCGGTTGGTTGAACCGGCGTTACCCGTACGTCATTCCCGGCATGTTGCGATGGCGTGAAGGCTGAACCGCGCACGGTAATGACCAGTTGTCCGCCATTATTGCGCACCGTTTCCAGGGCATTACCTGCATAAATTGGACGCACAAACGTATTTGCATCGCAGACTTCGGTGATATCAGAAATTTGTGCGACATCCAGCATTGCCGCCAACCGCGGTGCGATATTTTTTCCGTATCCGGTCGCCGGTAAAAGTACATGGGTGAAATCAGTCACCAGGGGGACAACCGCTGCGCACACTTCTTCCGCCAGAAGGCTGGCGTAATGAGGGGCGTCACAAACCAGTATTTCCGTGATCCCACCGAGGGTTCGCGCGGCATCCACAACGTTTTGGCACTGATGGCCCACAATCAGCAAGTGAACCCTCCCCTCGCTGCCGGCAGCAATGTGCTGCGCCGCGGTGAGGGTAGTCAGAGTACTGCTTTTGAGCGTCTGATTATCGTGTTCGGCAATAACAAGAATTGATGTCTGACTCATTTCGGCATCCTCTAAGAGTTAAATGGCTTTGTGTTCTTTTAGCACCGCAACCAGTTGGGCCGCATTTTCCAGCCATTGACAGTGGCTATTGCGTTTTTTCGGCTCGGTGATATTGAGGGTGGTTAACTGCTTCGAGGGTAGAAACCCCATAGATGCCAATGAGATAATCTCCAGAGGTTTATTCTTCGCTTTCATAATATTCGGCAGGCTTGGGTAACGAGGTTGATTCAGGCGCAAATCGGCAGTTACCACCGCAGGCAATGCCAGGGAGAGCACCTCTAAACCACCGTCAATTTCCCGGGTGACAGTAATGCGTCCGTCGTCGGTCACATCCAGCGCCGATGCAAAGGTTGCCTGACTGCACGCCAGTAATCCGGCCAGCATTTGCCCGGTCTGGTTGGCGTCATTATCAATCGCTTGCTTGCCCAGCAGGATGAGCTGAGGTTCTAGCTGGGCGACAAGTCGCTGGAGTATTTTCGCGATGTCCAATGACCCGAATGCCGCCCCCTGTTCGGTTTCCACCAACAGCGCCTTGTCAGCGCCGCGGGCCAGCGCATTGCGTAGCGTTTCCTGAGAGGAATTATCCCCGACTGAAACAACAACAACTTCACTTGCTACGCCGGCTTCTTTCAGACGCACCGCCTCTTCCAGCGCAATTTCGTCAAAAGGGTTCATCGACATTTTGACGTTTTCCAGCTCAGCGCCGGTTCCATCAGCTTTGATGCGTATTTTGACGTTATGGTCGATAACACGTTTCACGCCCACTAAGATTTTCATTTCATATTCCTTCTGTTTTGTATGAGCGAGAAAACTAGCGCTCTTCAGGCAAAATCAGTGCCGCTGCGATAGAGGGCGGCCAAAACCGCGTAGCCACAAAATAGACCACCCCGGTTGCCAGCAGGCCAACAATCCAGGAGATATCAGTTCCACCCAAGCTTTCAACGAGTGAGCCGGTATAAAAGCTGGTCGCGATAAACGGTAACTGGACGACAATACCGAACAGATAAGTGAGGATGCCGGTCATGTTCCAGCGACCATAGCGTCCGTTAGGATCAGAGAGTGCGGGCAAGTCATAGCGCCCTTTAGTGACGAGGTAGTAATCCACCAGGTTAATCGCACTCCACGGGGTGAAGAAGGCCAACAAAAATAACAAGAATGCTGTAAATAACTTCAGAAACTCATGCTGTCCTAACAAACCGATCAGCGTAGAGAACCCCACCATGAGAATGATGAAAAACAGACGCATACCGGGTGATACGTTATGTTTTCCACGGAAGCCGCTGACAATAGTGGCGAGTGACATAAAACTGCCATAGGCATTCAGTGCAGTGATAGTGACCTTACCAAAGAAGATGCCGAGGAATAACAGACCGGCAATAACCCCTGTACTGCCCAGGCCGACGATATACGCAACTTCATGACCCGCAAACTGTTTCCCTGCTATCGCGGCAGCAAAAACCCCCAGCACCATGGATGCCTGAGTCCCCACGACGCTACCCAGTCCGACCGCGAAAAATGCTTTTACTGTAGACGTGTTGCTCGGTAAATAGCGCGAATAGTCGGCAACGTAGGGGCCAAACGCTATCTGCCATGATGCTGAAAGGGACATCGCCAGCAAGAAATTAGTCAGCGTAAAGTGGCGATTTTCCAGCAACGTCTGGACATCATAGCCATAGAGAATTTTAAAAAAGAGGTAAAAGAAGATGACGATACCCACCACACTCGCCAGTTTACCCAGCCCGTGGATCACGCGATAACCGCAAACCGTAATGGTGATAATCACGACACCAAAAATCAGAATACCAAACCAGTCACTCACATTGACGAGCTGCGCAATGGCCTGGCCGGCGAGTACCGTCCCCCCCGCAGAAAAACCCACGTACATCATGCAGACCAGGATTATCGGCAGCACTGCACCGTATACGCCAAACTGCACCCGGCTCGATATCATCTGTGGAAGACCCAGTTTCGGTCCCTGCGCAGCATGGAGCGCCATCACTGCGCCACCGAGTACCTGCCCGACGAATAATCCAATCAGCGACCAGAACACATCACCGCCCAACACCACGGCCAATGCGCCAGTAACAATTGCTGTAATTTGCAGGTTTGCGCCAAACCACAGCGTAAACTGACTGAACAAACTGCCGTGTCGTTCAGCCTCAGGAATGTAGTCAATGGAGCGTGACTCAATTAGCGGAGCCACGGCTGCAGGCTTTACATGTTGTTGTGTACTGTCGTCAATGTTCATGATGCATGCTTCCTCACGTTATAGAACGAACCTGGAAATGGTGCTTTTACCCATCGAATTTCCAGGCCGGGAACAGCCTGGAGCATGCAATCCCGCACGCACTTTGCTCTACCGTTTGGTCATGCCTAACGGTTGTTCAGCAAGCTTCTTGAGATAATGATTTTTTGTATTTCCGACGTGCCTTCAAAGATGCGCAGGATGCGGGCATCCCGGACATAACGTTCCAGGGGAAGATCGCGGATGTAGCCATAGCCACCGTGTAACTGAAGTGCGGCATCCGTGACAAAACCGGCGCATTCAGCGGCAAACAATTTGGCGGTCGCTGAATCAAGGCTAAAACGTTGCCCGCTATCGCGCTTTTCCGCCGCTTGCCAGGTCAGCATCCGTGCCGCCTGTAACTGGGTATGCATATCCGCCAGTCGCCATTGCGTTCCCTGATAGGCCATCAATGGTTTCGGACCGATCTGTCTGTCATGCACCCACTGCAAACAACTCTCCATTGCCGCGCTGGCAATACCCAGTGACATTGCAGCAACTTCAACACGCCCACGATCAAGCACTTCCATCGCCGTTGCGAATCCCTGGCCTTCTTTACCCAGCAGCGCGGATTGAGGAAGCCAGCAATCTAAAGACAGTTCATAAATAGTACTGCCACGTAGCCCCATGGTTTTTTCCGGGCTGGAGAACACGACGCCGCCGGTGTCTTTCGGGATAATGAACGCACTGATACCGTTATGCCCCTCTGCCGGAGCCGTTTTCGCATACAGCACAATCAAGTCTGCTTCCCGGGCATTCGTGATGTAGTGTTTATTCCCCTGAATTCGCCATCCATCAGCCTCACGCTTTGCAACCGTTCGCATATCAGCGGGGTTTGAGCCAGCGGCAGGTTCCGTTAGCGCAAACGCCCCCAACAATTCCCCACTGGCTGCCCGCGGGAGCCAGTGCAGCTTTTGTTCTTCTGTCCCGCCAATCAGAATAGAGTCGGTGGCCAGGAAATGGGCGGTCAACGCAGAAGCGGTGGAGGCACAAGCGCCTGCAATCGCTTCAACCGCCTGACTCATGGCGACGCTGCCCACCCCGAAGCCCCCATAGGCTTCGGGTAAGTTAATGCCCATGCAGCCGAGTTCGCCCAGTGCAGTAAGACTCTCCTGGCAGAAAGTCTCCGTTTCATCATAGTGCTGGGCGCGTGGTTGCAGGACATCCCGGGCGACGCTTGTCACCGCGTCGACAATCGCGCGCTCAGTTTCATTAATTTCAAAGCTCATGCACTGCTCCTGTTGGTAATAAGTGGGTATCTACGCCATAGAGCGCGTTGGCTTCTCCTAGTGCCGGAGCCCTCTCGATCGCATGGGGTTTATGGCCATTGAAGAACACCGGTTGTACAACTAAAGGGTTGCTCTCATCAGATGGCTGAATCAGTAACTGGCGAGCCTGTGCATGTTCGCTTTGTGTCACCTGCTCCAGGTTATGAATCGGCGAAGCCGGAACACCTGCCTCCAGCAGGAGCTCGCAAAGATCGTCCACGCTAAATGTCATGCTCCAGCGCTCAATGGCTGCTTTTAATTGCTGCTCGTTTCGCGTACGGCTAATGTCATCAATGAAGCGGCTATCCGTTGCCAACGCGGGTTGCCCCATGCATTCGCACAACCGCGCATAAAGACGCTGACTGGCTACCGCGATCACCACCAGCCCATCTGCGGCCCGGTAGGTATCAAACGGCGTGGAAACAGGATGGCGATTGCCAATCAATCCCGGCGCTTTCCCGTGGGCAAACAAATTCGATAGCCCTGTTACCTGCATGCTGACCAACACGTCCAGCATGGCAACATCGATATATTGCGCCTCGGGATGATGTCGTTCGCGGGCAAATAACGCACTGCTGACAGCCCAGGCGGCGTAGATCCCGGCACAGACATCACCGAGAGATTCACCACTGCGTGTGGGGCCGCTTTGCGCAAACCCCGTCACGCTCATCAAGCCGGACATCGCCTGGGCGACAATGTCGTAAGCAGGATGTTTGGCCAACGGGCTGTGCTGGCCAAAACCTGAAATACTGGCGTAGATCAGCCGGTCGTTATACTTTTTAAGCGTGTCAAAATCGATCCCAAGGCGCTGCGTCACGCTCGGGCGAAAGTTCTCCACCACCACGTCCGCTTCTTCGACCAGTTGATAGAAATGCTGCCGGTGCTCCGGACATTTAAAATCCAGTTCAATACTGCGCTTGCCGCGGTTAATCAGGCCGTAATAGACGCTTTCACCCTTCACAAAGGGGCCAAGGTGGCGGCTATCATCACCGTGTCCAGGTGCTTCAATTTTAATAACCTCGGCACCGAGGTCGGCCAGCATCGCCGTACAATAAGGTCCAGCCAGTACCCGACTCAGGTCGAGAACACGAACACCGCATAACGGCTGATAATGTGTTTGTTTGCTCATATCGCTGTGCATCCTGTGGGTTAGAGGCTTCCAGCGGACGTTTTATACTTCCGCCCAGACCGGGAAATACGTCACTATTTTTCCATTGGCAGGTTCAGCCCCTGTTCACGGGCACAGCGTTGCGCTATTTCGTAGCCTGCATCAGCATGGCGCATCACGCCCGTAGCCGGATCGTTGTGCAGAACCCGCGCAATACGTTCAGCCGCCTCATCTGTACCGTCACACACAATCACCATGCCTGAATGTTGTGAGAAGCCCATGCCGACACCGCCGCCATGATGCAACGAAACCCAGGTAGCTCCACTCGCCGTATTCAGCAGCGCGTTGAGTAGCGGCCAGTCTGATACCGCATCAGAACCATCCTTCATTGCTTCCGTTTCACGGTTTGGGCTGGCAACGGAACCTGAGTCCAGGTGATCGCGGCCGATGACGATAGGCGCAGAAAGCGCACCGCTGCGGACCATTTCATTGAATGCCAGACCTAATTTGGCGCGCTGTCCGAGGCCAACCCAGCAGATACGTGACGGTAAGCCCTGGAAGCTGATACGTTCGCGAGCCATATCCAGCCACCGGTGCAAATGTTCGTCATCCGGGATGAGTTCTTTGACCATGGCGTCGGTTTTGTAAATGTCTTCCGGGTCGCCGGAGAGCGCCACCCAGCGGAAGGGACCAATCCCGCGACAGAACAGCGGACGAATATAGGCAGGGACAAATCCGGGGAAATCAAACGCGTTTGTCACCCCCATCTCCAGCGCCATCTGGCGGATGTTGTTGCCATAGTCAAAAACAGGAATCCCTTGTTGCTGGAACGCCAGCATCGCATTGACATGTTCGGCCATTGAGCGTTTGGCTGCCTGAACAACAACAGAAGGTTCAGTTTTCGCACGTGCTACATAATCGGACCACTGCCAACCCTGTGGTAAATAGCCATTCAATGGGTCATGCGCGCTGGTCTGGTCGGTGACTAAATCCGGACGCACGTTACGACGAACCAGTTCAGGAAGAATGTCGGCGGCGTTAGCACACAGCGCGATAGAAATTGCTTTGCCCTGTTCGGTGTAACGTTTGATGCGTGCCAACGCATCGTCAAGCGAGGTCGCCTGCTCATCGACATAGCGTGTCTTAAGGCGGAAATCGATACGGCTTTGCTGGCACTCAATGTTCAGAGAACAAGCACCCGCAAGCGTTGCCGCCAGCGGTTGTGCTCCCCCCATTCCCCCCAGGCCCGCGGTGAGGATCCAGCGCCCCTTAAGGCTACCGTTGTAATGTTGGCGAGCGGCTTCAACGAAGGTTTCATAGGTACCCTGAACGATGCCCTGACTACCGATGTAGATCCAACTACCCGCAGTCATCTGGCCGTACATCGCCAGGCCCTTCGCATCAAGTTCGTTAAAGTATTCCCAGTTCGCCCAATGAGGAACAATGTTAGAGTTAGCGATCAGGACACGTGGCGCATGGCTGTGGGTTTTAAACACACCAACGGGCTTACCGGACTGGACCAGCAGTGTCTCATCATCGTTTAGCTGAGTCAGGGTTTCTACGATTTTGTCGTAGCACTCCCAGTTACGTGCCGCACGCCCAATTCCGCCATATACCACGAGTTCATGAGGATTTTCAGCCACCTCCGGGTCGAGGTTATTCATCAGCATCCGTAGCGGAGCCTCGGTTAGCCAGCTCTTTGCCGTGAGTTTAGTCCCCCGGGGGGCGCGTACATCAACATGACGAATACGGTTTTCAGCGGTCATAGCGATATCCTTAAGTGTTCGGATGAGTAAGGTCATCAACATCAGGTTGGCTCAACCCATATCGCTCAACATTTCCGCAACATGAGTAACATGTAATCAATATATACTTGTAT
>NZ_JANEWM010000119.1:0-4065 GCF_028069825.1 Citrobacter sp. Igbk 14 | reverse complement strand
CTGTTATATTATTAATGTTAATATATGATGTTCCAGTGCCAATCTCACATGAAATTAATGATTTCCCGTACATAGCCCCCTCAAGCAAAGTTATGCCAAAAGCCTCTGAACGAAGATTTGATGGAAAAACCACTGAATAACAAAGTTCCAACAATACTGCTTTATCCTCATCAGATAGAGCACCAACAAAATGAACGTTCGATAACCCCAATTTTTCTGACTTCAACTTCAGAGCTGTTTCTTCTCCTCCATTACCTATAATTACAACAGGCAGAGACGTCGCATGAGCCGCATCCAATAAGATATCTAACCCTTTGTAATATCGTAACGTACCAATAAAAAGGAAAAATTTGTCTCCCACACGTTCTTTCCAGTAATTTACTCTTTCTATTTTAGTCTGCGGATACGATTTTTCATCCAGTCCATAAGGAATAATCTTAACTTTTTTTTCAAATTTCTGTAATACACGACTACTCTGTGCATAATTTGGAGAAGCAGCAACAATGCAATCAACTGAGCTCAGAAAGCGATTCATTAGTGGTGAATATAACCGAGAAATAAACTTTTGCTTTACAATATCAGAATGATAGCTAACAACTGTTGGTTTTTTTATTCGACACAAAAAATGAAGCATATCCATAAAAGGAAATGGATAATGGTAATGAATAATATCTGCTTGATTTGCTAATTCTTTAAATTTCTTAATGCAAGATAGAGAGAATGGTGTTGAGGCTACCTCAAAATTGGTTTTTGAGTAAAAAACACGCTGTACACCAATTTTTTGATTATTAATATCCCCACGTTTGCTTAAAGAAAGTACTGTTGATTCAAGATCATATTCAGCCCCAGACTCACTTAACTGGTAGATAACTTGCTCTATGCCACCAAAAGTATCTGGATAGTATGTTTTATAAAAGTGCAATACTTTCAGCATTAGTCTTACTTTACCTGTTTATATGCAGCAACCGTTTCAGTTGCGCATCGTTTCCATGAAAATTGGCTAACATGTGATAGCCCACTGTTAGTGGCACTACCCTGCCATTCCGTATCCGTAAGACTCTTCATAATTAAAGACGTTAGCGTCTCAACATCCATGGCATCACACATTAACGCACAGCTACCCGCAACTTCAGGAAGTGAAGAGCTATTTGAACAAACAACAGGAGTACCAGAAGCCATCGCCTCTAATACAGGTAGCCCAAATCCTTCATAAATTGATGGAAATAAAAAGCTAACCGCGCCGGCATACAGTGCTGGCAAATCGCTTGAAGGCGTAAATCCTAAATAACGCAACCAGCCTTCTCGTTCACCTTGCACAAATCGACGATGCAAAGTATCACTATTCCACCCTTTGAACCCGCTAATTACGAGTGGGGTTTGCTTTCTCAGTGACAGTGGCAGACGCTCGTAAGCATCAAGCAATGTCGCAATATTCTTTCTCGGTTCAATTGATCCAGTGAATAAGGAATATTTTTTAAAGGAAAGTTTGTATTTTCCTAGAACAGAGATTATATCTTCCTCAGGGCGCGGCCTAAATTCACCCCCGCATGCTAACTTTGCAGTAAACACTTTATTTTCAGGAAGATTAAAATAATTAATCAACTCCAATCTGGTGAAGTCAGAGTCTGCGATAAACACCGATGCACGCTTTACAGTGTGCAACAGTTCTTTCCGCATATACCGAACTCTTTCAGGAGGATGGCATTGCGGTAACGTAAAAACCGAGAGATCATGAAAAGTGACAACACAACGATCCACTCTTGGAGGTAGATAAAAATTGGGTCCATGATAAATGGAATCTTTATGATTTTTTAAAATGTTTGTCTTCAACCATGGTGCTGTGATTCTATATACCTCAGAAGCCAGTCGATTCTTTTTTACCAGGCTCTTAAGCCCTTCTGTTGAAGAGCTATTTTCTTTAGCCACAGGCATTTGCTGAGAGAGTCGATGCCCATTTAAAAAAAACAATTCGGATATTTCTGGAGCATCAGATAAACATTTAGCCAACTCAAATGCATAACGTCCAATACCTGTTAATGGGTATTTTATTGCATCAGTTCCAAATATAACTTTCATTACTCGCTTTCCAACATCCAACGTAGAGTATCTTCGAGTGGTGGAACATCCCAATCTGGAATAAATGATTGCAATTTTGACGGATCCCCACTGAGCGTTTTAACTTCATTCGCCCGGACAAAATCAGGATTTACTTGGATGGTAAGATGATGGCCCGTTATTTTCTCACACAGCTCAATAACTTTTCTCAATGAGTATGTACGACCAGAGCAGATGTTGATAACCTCACCGACTGGTTTAGCCTGCAATAATTTTACATACGCATTGCTAAGCGCGCGAACATCCGTAAAATCACGCCAAACATCAATATTTCCTAACTCGATCGTCGGCAATTTTGATTTAAAGTGTTTAACGATCTTTGGCAAGAGGAAATTTTCTGCCTGACCGACGCCAGTATAGTTAAATGGCCGGGTAATGAATACAGGTAGCTTACCCATCCACAGGCGAGACATATACTCCATGGCCAACTTACTGACGGCATAATCGTTCGCAGGATTTGGGGCCGCAGATTCATTCAGTTGCCCTGCTGTACCATTTCCATAAATGTTCGCACTACTGGCGAGAAGCACACCATCCAGAGAGCTGTTAAGGGTACTCAAAGCCTGTAATAAATTACGCGTACCGAGTAAATTAACATTATAGAAGGCATCTGCATCACCATGCCCGACATATGCGATAGCGGCCAAATGGACAACAACGTTTGGTTGTATGCGCTCCACAATATCCTGCAACTTCGCAGTATCCATTAGATCAACCTGATAATAATCAGGCCCATCAAAAGGCATTGCACCAATACCGAATACCCGATATCCGGCAGCGGATAACTCCGCTGCCACATAGCGGCCGGTAAAACCATTAATCCCTGTTACCAGGGCATGTTTGCCGGCGCCGAACATCAGAAAGAAAACCCTTGCTGGTTACGGCGTAAATCAGCTTCAACCATCATTTGGCATAACTGCTCTAACGAGGTTTTTGGCTCCCAGCCCAGAATTTCTTTTGCACGGGCAGGGTTACCAATCAGCAAATCCACTTCAGCAGGACGGAAGAATTTAGGATTTACGCGAACTAATGTTTTCCCTGTCGCAACATCAATGCCCACTTCTTGCTCGTCTTTACCCTCAAAGCGCAGCGTAAATCCTGCAGCTTTGAAAGCCATGCTGACAAAGTCACGCACGGTCTCTGTACGATTAGTTGCGAGCACAAAGGTATCGGGTTTTTCTGCCTGCAGAATACGCCACATCCCTTCGACATACTCTTTGGCATAACCCCAGTCACGCTTAGCGTCCATATTGCCGAGTTCAAGGACATCAAGTTTGCCAAGTTTGATTTTAGCAACAGAATCAGTGATTTTACGCGTTACAAATTCCTGGCCACGTAATGGTGATTCGTGGTTAAACAGAATCCCGCTTGATGCAAAGATATTATAGCTTTCACGGTAGTTCACGGTCATCCAGTGAGCATACAGTTTTGCAACGCCATAAGGACTACGCGGATAGAACGGGGTATCTTCTTTCTGCGGCACCGCCTGCACCAGACCAAACATTTCAGACGTTGATGCCTGATAATAACGAATTGCAGGGTTTACAATACGAATAGCTTCGAGCAAGTTGACCGGACCAATCCCTGTAATTTCAGCAGTGGTCACAGGCTGATCGAATGATACGCCTACAAAACTTTGTGCGGCGAGGTTATAAACTTCTGTAGCACCTGTCGATTGCAGCAAACGGATACTTGCAGACAAGTCAGTGAGGTCGTATTCAACTAAATGAAGGTTAGCGTTATCTTTAATGCCTAATTCCCCGATACGCCAGAAGTTGACGGAACTTGTACGACGATACGTTCCGTATACCTTATAATTTTTTTGAAGTAGTAACTCGGCTAAGTAAGCCCCATCTTGTCCAGTGATTCCAGTAATAATTGCGATTTTCATACCATATCTCGAATTAAGTCATTATAAAGATGAATTGTTTTATTTGCAGAATTATATGA
>NZ_JANEWM010000118.1:0-4070 GCF_028069825.1 Citrobacter sp. Igbk 14 | reverse complement strand
ACTCGTTATTGGGTAAATTATAAATCGATTCAGGCTCGAAAATTTTAAAGAATAGTTCCTGGCCCAGATTACACATATGGTTTTCTTCATTCACAAATTCTTCGATAGTCATAAAATCTCTCCTAAATTCAATTAAGCAACATTATTTCGACTTGTTTCGATAACAGACTGAATCCAGCTATCAATCTCACTTTCAACGAAAGCTATTGCACGACTTCCAATTTTGACAGGAGCAGGAAACTTGCCATCGTTGATCAGACGATAGATCCAGGCTTTTCCGTAGCCAGTTCGTTCGAGAACTTCTGGTAAGCGTATGAGGCGGGTTGCTTGATTTTTCATTTCGTTATCCCTTGTCGTTGCGGTGAAGTCACTATACGAGCAGTTGGGAAAAGAAAGGAGCGAAGCTCCTGAAGCGGAGGTTCTTCGCTGCTGTGCAGGATGGTTTTCTCGAAGTTGGTGCAGTACAGAACAAGGGAACTTGAGAGTAGCTGAAATTCCCCTGTTTTATAGCAAGTGTAAAAATGGCCGGTTTAAAGTAAAAATCGCAAAAAAAAAGCACCATTTACAGTAGTGCTTTTAGTTTATTTTTATAATAAAAAACAGACAGTTATCAATTAAATCTTAATCCGATAGTTTCATTACATCAGAGACTTTCATTTGCTTTAAATGGCTGTTTTTGTTCATGAAGTAATGGAATTGTCGGATAAAGTCAGTTGTGCAGGATTTAAGAGCCAAAGGCCTGTCGGTATCTTTGATTTGGCTGGACTGTCTCATTTCGCTTTCTTCGTCATCGTCTGTATATAGTAGTCTGGATAACCTGTCGTCAGAGACACGGATTTTTTTAACGGCTGCCCACACCAGGATATCAAGCATAGGTATTACACGATAACTGATGAGTTTCTTGATAGTTCCGTATCCAAAACGAACAGATTCCAATGGGTTTTCATCAATACCCTTAACTTTACGCCACTGCGGTAATGCAGCTTTAAGCGACTCTGCAATCTCTTCGTCTGTGCCACTTGCCAGATCAATCTCGAACATGACCGTTCGTGTAAACTGATCTGGCATAATGTCTGAAAGTGATTCTTCTCGAAGCTCTGCGTTTATAGAATAATTGTCACCTTCATGCCAAAGAAAACCTCCACGTTGCATTGCAATAATGCTCGTTTCAGCAAGGCGATCAAGAGTTGTGAGAAAGAAATGGGGAGGTTGAAAAAGTTTGTTGGCAGGAGTCATGTATCCCAGTTGTCCTTTTTCAATTAAAAAAGGATTGCCACTAAAAATTTTTGAGAAGTAACCCGCAAGTGCTCTGCTCTCAAACTCTTCCCGATACTCCTTAAAGAACAATTTACGGGCCCATATCTCATGGTAGAACTGAATCAATGAGAGGTCTTCAAATTTGCGATATGTATCAATCTTAAACCAGCTCTTGATGACTTTTGTATGCTCTGGTGACCAATTGTTCAAAATCCATTCTCCACCTATGCTGGTACTGCGGATAGAATCGTGCTATTGAGAAAAGTTACCGTATTCGTCAACCTATGAAAAGCATAACGGACCTTATCTATGAGTTCAGTTACCAATAGGGAGTTGAACTGAGAAATTTGTTGTCTTTTTATACAATTTGCAAATCGGCTATTCGTGAGAACTCATACCGTTAAAATTTATGGTTCCTTTTTAGGACCACATATAAAATTAAAATTTAAAATAAACCTAAAAATCAATGTCATGAATAGTTATTTACAGGGACGCCAGCCCAAAATTCTCCCTCAACGATTACCAGAGTCGTCCGAGGAAGTCCTGAAAGCCCGCACAGCGTAAGCCTTGCGGGCTTTTTTGTATCTGTTATTTGTCCGTAACCATCCGAGAAGATCCGCCTGAATCCAGTGATAATTGGTATACGTTTAGGTATACGGTAAGATGTAGGCCTAAAAACGTATACCAATTCACGAAGGAGCGGCCATATGGCACGGACAACGCGCCCCCTGACCAACACCGAAGTTCTGCGCGCTAAAGCTTTAGAGAAGGATCTAACTCTACATGATGGTGATGGGCTTTTCCTGATAGTGAAAACCAGCGGGAAAAAGCTCTGGCGTTTCCGTTATCAACGTCCGGCAACAAAGCAACGAACAATGATGGGACTCGGCTCCTTCCCCGCCCTTTCGCTTGCTGATGCCCGAGGGTTAAGAGCGGATTATCTTTCCTTATTAGCTAATGGCGTCGACCCCCAAGTTCAGGCCGAAGTTGTTGAAGAACAGCAACAGATAGCCCTAGACAGTATTTTTTCGACTGTTGCGGCAAACTGGTTCCAGCTCAAAAGCAAAAGCGTTACCCCTGATTACGCAAAAGACATTTGGCGCTCACTGGAGAAAGATGTATTCCCTGCCATCGGTGAGATCCCCGTTCAGCAAATCAAAGCCCGTACATTGGTTGAAGCGATTGAGCCAATCAAAGCTCGTGGGGCGCTTGAGACTGTACGTCGACTGGTGCAGCGCATTAACGAGATAATGATTTATGCCGTAAACACTGGTCTGATTGATGCCAATCCAGCATCAGGTGTTGGGATGGCCTTTGAGAAGCCCAAAAAACAAAACATGCCGACGCTGCGGCCAGAGGAATTGCCAAAGCTAATGCGTTCTCTAGTCATGTCAAATCTGTCTGTTGCGACTCGCTGTCTTATTGAGTGGCAGCTCTTGACCCTTGTGCGCCCTTCTGAGGCTTCCGGTGCTCAGTGGGCAGAGATCGATCTCGATGCGAAGCTCTGGACTATTCCAGCCGAACGGATGAAAGCTAAGCGGGAACACATCGTTCCTTTATCACCACAGGCATTAGAGATTCTGGATGTGATGAAGCCCATCAGCGCTCATAGGGAACATGTTTTCCCGAGTAGGAATGATCCAAAACAACCCATGAACAGCCAAACTGCTAATGCTGCTTTAAAACGTATTGGTTATGGTGGGAAATTAGTTGCTCATGGATTACGGGCAATCGCAAGTACAGCGTTGAATGAACATGGATTTAATTCCGATGTAATTGAATCTGCACTTGCACATAGCGACAAAAATGAGGTCAGGAGAGCTTATAATAGAGCTATTTATATTGAAAAAAGAATAGAGCTAATGAATTGGTGGGGATTACAGATTAAAATGGCGGTTAATTAACCGCCAAAGAAAAATCAGAATAAAATATCTTTCAACTCATCAAAACTGGATATTGTATAAGTTGGCTTTTGTTTTCCTAACTCTACTTTCAAACGAGTTTCTCTAGCAACATCTTCCTCAGTCCAATGAGTTATAGAAACTAAGACATCCCAATACTTTTGAGAATGTTGTTTTCCGTATTCAGCCCATACGGAGTCGATTCCAGCAAGATTCGCCATTGCAATATCTTTTACAATCGAGTCGCCTATATAAACTGCATCTTCTTTTTCCACCCCCTCACTTGAGCAAATATCAATCAATAACTCAGGATTAGGTTTCTTTTGCTTCTCATTTAAAAGAATAAGAAAATCACCATACGAAGACAACCACTGCTTTGTTTTATCATTTAAATCATCATGATATCTATCATGAGGGGTATATAAGTGTTTGAAATACTTTAGGAGACCTAATTTCTCCAATCGAAATAATGCATTTCTTACTGGCGCCTCTGTATGCCCAACGATAACAATACCTGAGGAAGAAATTTCTTGCAATGTACTCAATACATTCGAATAACAAGTTAATGTTTTATTTCTTGTAGAATTGAATGCATGAAAGGCGCTATCAACCTTCTTACTTAAAAAAACCTTATCATTTGATTTGAACTTACTAATAACTGATGGTAACTCTAGCGCACCAAAGGGGTATTCCGAATTCCCATGAAATTTATGAACCTGTTTAAACTCCTTAATTAATATTTCCTTGTCAACACCAAGTATTATTGACAATTCATTTAGCAAACTAGTAAATGATTGAGCGTAAAATGAAACCCAATCATACAAAGTATTGTCTAAATCTGTAATCAGTAATTTTTTCATAATCAATCCAAAATAATTTCTTTATCAAAAGTTATTTCCGACTAAGAAACAT
>NZ_JANEWM010000117.1:0-4097 GCF_028069825.1 Citrobacter sp. Igbk 14 | reverse complement strand
ACATAGGGTTATGAGTAAATTTAAAGTTGGATATATTGACAACATTACCTTTCATATTCTCAAGCTTTAATTCATCGCCAGACACATATATTTCAGAGCCATTAGAAATATAGCAATGGCTACTTGCACCAAAACTAATTAATGCAATTAAAAAAAACAAATATTTCATATCCACCTCTCACCGACAAATATAAACTTTACTTTCATCAATCGTTTTGCCGAAGGTGATTGAGCATGAAAGTCCCTGTTGTTTATCGACTGCTACTTTTGTTTCCGGCGGTACTTCATTGGTGCGAATAAAAAGCTGGCTTCCCTGGCCTACCACGCCAATATTGTGCCCATGAATATCCTCTACTTCGTAACCAAACGTCAGCGGTGAACCATCAGGACGCAACGCCCGGATATACCAGGGTTTACGTTGGTCGGTATCAAACCTTGTCAGTACTACCGCTCCGCGGTAAGGGGCGGCGCTGCGGCGGTTGCCCTGCAGGTCGGTTTCACTCTTGGTGTTAGACACATCCAGCGTCAGGTGGTTTTCACGATAAGGCGTTAAGCCGTCGTAGACCACCACGCCATTGCGGTTGGTGGTACGGTATTTCTGCCCATTCACATATGCCCCTTCCAGACCCGGCGCATGCATCACGGCAAATGTTTCTGATAGCCGGTTGGCTAAATTCACGCCCCCAGACCAGGCCACCAGCCCCCCGGAAATACTGCCGCCAGTTTGTGTATACTTAGACGACTGGCTGTAGCTACCGTTAAGTGTCGCAACTGGCGCATTCCACGTCAGATTGCCGCCTGCCGTTGTTTCGCTACCCTGCCGTTGATGACTGAGATTCACCCCATAGTTAAACTGATCGCGACTGCCTGCGGTGCCGGAAAGCCCGGTATTGTTGGATGCAAAGCCATCGTCATCAAAGGTCGTTGAGTTAGATACATACAAATGTCTGCGTGGACTGCTAATATCATCGCCCCAGTCGAACGGAATAGAGATAAAGACGTTAAAACGTTTATCTTCGTGATGATCTTCATCGTAAGTCTGGCTGGCGGAAAAGGTATAGCTAATCCGTTGCCAGCTATTGGAATAACTCACCTGATAATCTTTACTGTTACCGCTCCGTCCCCAGTAATCGCGCCACAGCGTACTGAGCGAAAAAGAGCCCCAACCTTGCGGCAAAGACTGGCTGACGTTAGCCGAAAAGCTGTTTTTACGACCAAAATCATTCTGGTAATAATCCGCGATGTCGTACACATCATTTTCATCGCGATGGTAGTTGTTCTTATTGTTTGCCCAGACATGATCGTTAAATGTCCGATAATCCCGTGATGAGTAGCGATAAGCTGCCAGGCCAAAACGGGTGGCGGTTTGCGTCAAATATTTGTTATAGGCAATCTGGTAGCTCTGCCCGTCAAACACATCACCATTATCCTGTTTGCTGTGCGATTGTGTCGCATCGACGGAAATCGCGCCGATACGTGTATTCCAGCCGGTTCCAAGCGTAAACGCATTGTAGTTATCTGCCAGCATGGTGCCGCCATACAGCGTTAACAGATTATTCAGCCCGTATTGGTAGCTCATTTGTGCAAAGTCGGTCTGATTACTGGCGCCTTCGATATGACTACGTCCAGCGGCAAAATCATATTTTGACACGCCGGGTTGCAACATATTGGGCACCGCAGCATAGGGCACCAGATAGGTTGTTACCGAGCCGTCAGCCTCTTTGATACTGACGTCAAGATCCGCTCCCCCTCCAGCCAGCTGCAAATCAGCAATGGAGAACGGGCCAGGCGGAACCTCTTTCTGGTAAACCACAAAACCGTTTTGTTCGATGGTAACCAGCGCGTTACTCTGCGCGATCCCCTGCACTAATGGCGTGAAGTTTTGTTTGGAGTTCGGCAGCATCTGCATATCGCGATACAGCCGCACGCCACGAAAGCGCACTGCGTCAAAAATATCTGATGAGGTATACATATCCCCGGCACGCAGAGTGCCCAGAATTTGCGGGATGCCACGTTCCAGATACAGGGTATTACTTTTCCACTCCCCGTTGCTGTCATCGGTTTTGTTATAGCTGGCATCGGAATGCAACTGCCAGCCCAGCAGATTTAACCCACTGGTAAAGCGCGCATAGGTACTTTTACTGTTACCAGAATCCTTATAGTCGCTGTAATACTGGCTGGCATAGTACGAGGTATAGAAGGCATTGATGCCACGATCCCAGTTTTCCGGAGGAACATAGCCATTCTCAAGCTCATCGACATACGCCTGCGGTACGCTGAGATCAAGGCGAAACGTACCGATATTCCAGGCGTAACTGCCTCCCTGTACCGCCTGCTTTAGGGTTGGGCATTCATTCTGCTGGTCCAATGCTTGTGTATTTATCCCCAGACGCGTTAATGCGTCACGGGATAAACAGGTGTCATCCGGATTATCCTTAACGGTTATTTCATACTTACCACGCCACTGCTTATTGACGTAGATATCAATATCATATTGGCCTGGCAGTGGTTGGTTATCATCGAGGCGAAAATTTGAGACTTTTTCGCCTTTCATACCGCCCATCATAAAGTGGGTGTCAAACGTATCTTCTGCAGCCTGGGCGTCAATGCCAACCAACAACAGTAGTATTGCCGAAGCAAGCGGAGTCATCCTTAACATAACCAGCTCCTGTTATTTTAGGCTGACGTTATCACTAATATAATTGCCGTGATCGTCAATAATGGTCATTTTATACTGATTGGCATTAGTATTTTTCAATGCCACATTCGCACTGGAGAGCGGAGCAAGCATAATACTTTCATTGTTGATTTTGACATTATTAGCTTTAACTTCTGTCACCGTAACCCAGTTAGCAGCATCATTTCTGATAGAATAACTATTACCACTGCGTGTTAACGCCAGTTTATGGAAAGTATTTTTATTAACGGCGGCAATACCTTTTGGCCGATAAAAAAATTTAATTCGATTCTGCATGGCGAATTTGAGTACATTTTTTCCGGCGCTATCGGGATTATTCGGTGGAATATCCAGTACATTAAGAAAAAATAAACTCTCTTTATCGTTAGGCAGCGTATTCGGCATTTTTTTAATTTTCAGTTGCTGGCCTGAATCTCCGGGAATCTTCGCTACTGGAGGTGTAAGCATAAAGGGTACGTTAATTTTTTCCGGCGGTAATGACGTATTGCCGTCATCAATCCATGATTGCACCAGTGACGAACGCTCCCCTTGGTTCATCAACTGTACCAGAACTTCATTTTTTTCTGCTGGGTAGATTACGCGAGTACCATAAATCACGATCCCTGCGTGTCCAGAAAAAGAGCATATCACAAGCATTGAGATAAATATTCGTTTCATACGGTGCCATCCAAAATAATGCCGGTAATAATTACCGGCAAAATAATTTATTCAGCCGAAACAGAAAAAGTGACTGTGGCGCTAAGTTGACCATTTTTAACCGGATTTAAATTCAATCGAGAATAGTCGGCATCAAAATTCAAAGTATAGATCTCCCCTTCCACTCCCAGCGTTTTATTTAAAGATGAAATATCAATAACGCCAGTTTTATCAATATGCTTTTCGTCCATTTTAAGTTTGAAACCAACGTTAGTATCCGCCCCTGTTGACGGTTTAATAATGCCGCCATCACCAAAAACAACATTTGTGATATTAATGCTTGTTAACTTCGAATTCCCAGGGCAAATTATCTTCATATTTGTTGCTTTTTGGGCATTGCCTTCAACCACCTCCCCGACCGCTTTATTGGCGAAAAGTGATGCATCAACGGCATTCAATTGAAGAATTTCAGAGTCTTTGCCACTGTCAAAATAGCAAGAAGATCCTTTAATTTCCCCATTAATAGTTAGAGTACCCTCTTCATTATTAGCAGCAAAAACCCCAGCACTCATAAACACAGCAGACAGTACAACAGCAGAAATAATTGAGCGTTTCATAATATCTTCCTTAATAAAGTAATTTCTATTTATTACCAGGGGTCGGCCCTTGAAATTAAATTCGCACAGCATAAACGTTACCGCAATGTAAACATGTTGTTTTTTTGATTTAAGACAAGTTACAAACAGCAATATAATTGCAACAA
>NZ_JANEWM010000116.1:0-4464 GCF_028069825.1 Citrobacter sp. Igbk 14 | reverse complement strand
ATTTTTATATAAAGAAGCATAAATAGGTAATGTTTTAAATAACAACTCTTCGGGTAGTGTCAGTATTTCAATGTGATATCCCATTGAATGCTTAAAAAAAGAGGCCAATTCAGAAGGTATAATACAGATCATCTCTGTCGTTTCTACTATGTTTACCACCCCTAGCATCGAATCACTACGATAACCTATTTTACGCATCATTTTATTCTCGGTGTTACCTGTTGAATAGCAACACTCATCTATTATATCTGGTGAGAATATATCAGATTGATATACAGCATGCGAAAAGGAATAAAAATGATGTAACGATATTTTATCGAGGACTGACAATGGATTATTTTTACCACAAATACAGACATATTGTCTAAAGACATCCACAAGATGAACTTCAATATCCATGTCTTGTGGCGGAGAAATGTTAATTAATATATCTCCCATGCCGGAAAATAGCATATCAGCCAACTTTGTTTTATCATTTTTACTCACTGCATAATGATTTATTGTATACGCCGCAGTTAACTTACTATCATTAATAAAATGTGACAGATAGTAATGCTCTACGATATCGTTACCTAATACCGTTATGACTGAAGGATTATCATTATCTGTTGAAGGAGAATAGGTATCGTTGATGGTATTCAGGACGTGGCAGTAGACTTTATGAAGTTCTAACCCTTTCTTAGTCGGTGTCAGTCCTTTACGGGTTCGTTCAAAGAGTTTAAACGAATAGATACTCTGTAATCGGCTTAATGACTGGGAAACAGCTGCTGGTGTTATTGATAGCCTGGCAGAAGCTTTGGAAGCGTTTCCTGATTCAACAACAGCGTTAAATATCTTAATTAAATTAAGGTCAAAATCATTTCTTTGAACAAGCATCTTATCCATTATTCCTCCGGGTAAGTCGGGGAACAAAATAGAAGAAAATCTTTATCTTAGGAAATCATTTCTCATCATTTATCCTGCACATTCATTTTTATCGCTAATGAACCAATTTTAGTATTGAATACTAAAATAAAAAAGCCTGGGACTCTGTCGAGGCCCAGGCTTTTTATCAGATGTAATGCAGTAATTAGCGCGTCAGATCGTCAAAGAACTTCTTCACACCGTCGAAGAAGCTTTTGGAGCGCGGGCTGTTTTGCTCGCCCGTTGGACCACCAAAACTGTCCTGCAAATCTTTCAGCAGCTGCTTCTGCTTGTCGTTCAGACCCACTGGGGTTTCAACCACCACACGACACAGCAGATCGCCCTGTGCACCACCGCGAACAGATTTAACGCCTTTACCACGCATACGGAACAGTTTGCCCGTTTGCGTTTCACCCGGAATTTTTAACTTCACACGGCCGTCCAGCGTCGGGACTTCAATCTCGCCACCCAGTGCAGCCATCGCAAAGTTAATCGGCACTTCACAGTACAGGTTATTGCCTTCACGTTCGAAAATTGGGTGCTGTTTCACCTGCACCTGAACGTACAAATCACCTGCCGGTGCGCCATGCTCACCCGCTTCACCTTCACCCGCTAAGCGGATGCGGTCACCAGTATCAACACCAGCCGGGATCTTAACGGACAGCGTTTTGCTTTTCTCTACACGACCATGACCGTGGCATTTGTTGCACGGATCTTTGATCAGCGTACCGCGGCCCTGACAGTGTGGACAGGTCTGCTGTACGGCGAAAAAGCCCTGACGCATCTGCACCTGACCAGAACCATGACAGGTTGGACAAGTCTGCGGCTGAGTGCCTGACTTCGCACCGCTACCGTGGCAAATGTCACACTCTTCCAGCGTAGGAATGCGGATCTCTTTGGTGACGCCACGCACGGCTTCTTCCAGAGTGAGATCCATGTTGTAACGTAAATCAGCACCACGTGAGGCGCGCTGACGACCACGACCGCCGCCAAAAATATCGCCAAACACGTCACCAAAGATATCGCTGAAGTCAGCCCCGCCGCCAAAACCGCCGCCGCCGCCCATACCGCCTTGCTCAAATGCAGCATGGCCGTACTGATCGTAAGCCGCACGTTTTTGCGCATCAGTCAGGATCTCGTAGGCTTCTTTGATCTCTTTGAACTTTGCTTCGGCCTCTTTATCACCCTGGTTGCGGTCCGGGTGAAATTTCATGGCCAGGCGCTTGTAGGCCTTTTTGATTTCACGCTCTTCCGCTGTTTTGGAAACGCCTAAAATCTCGTAATAGTCTTGCTTTGCCATTGTTGTTTTTCAGCCCTTTAACATACAAGCACGGGCGTGGAGAGATCTCTACGCCCGTGCCGATTAATTACCCTGCATCAGGGCGATTACTTTTTGTCTTTCACTTCTTCAAACTCAGCGTCGACAACGTCGTCATCTTTCGCGTTGTTTGCAGAAGCATCAGCGCCTGCTGCACCCGCTTGCTGCTGTGCATGCTGCTGCTGAGCGATTTCCATCAGCTTCTGGGAAACCTGCGCCAGTGCCTGCATTTTCGCTTCGATATCCGCTTTGTCTTCGCCTTTCAGAGAAGTTTCCAGCGCGGTCAGTGCAGACTCGATGGCAGTTTTGTCGTCAGCTGGCAGTTTATCGCCGGCTTCTTCAACCTGCTTACGCGTGCTGTGCAGCAGATGGTCGCCCTGGTTGCGAGTCTGAACCAGTTCTTCGAACTTACGGTCAGATTCCGCGTTCGCTTCTGCTTCGCGAACCATTTTCTGGATTTCTTCTTCGTTCAGACCAGAAGAAGCCTTGATGGTGATCTTCTGCTCTTTACCGCTGTTTTTATCTTTCGCGGAAACGTGCAGGATACCGTCGGCATCGATGTCGAAGGTCACTTCGATCTGCGGCATACCGCGCGGTGCCGGGCTGATACCATCCAGGTTAAACTGACCCAGATCTTTGTTATCAGCAGCACGTTTACGTTCACCCTGCAGCACGTGGATGGTTACCGCAGACTGGTTGTCTTCAGCGGTAGAGAACACCTGGCTGTGCTTGGTCGGGATGGTGGTGTTTTTCGCGATCAGTGCGGTCATCACACCACCCATGGTTTCGATACCCAGAGACAGCGGGGTAACGTCCAGCAGCAGTACGTCTTTCACATCACCGGTCAATACACCACCCTGAACAGCAGCACCGATTGCCACAGCTTCATCCGGGTTAACGTCTTTACGTGGTTCTTTACCGAAGAACTCAGCAACTTTCTTCTGAACCATTGGCATACGAGTCTGACCACCGACCAGGATGACATCCTGAACGTCAGAAACAGACAGACCAGCATCCTGCAGAGCAACTTTCAGCGGCTCGATAGAACGGTTCACCAGGTCTTCTACCAGGCTTTCCAGTTTCGCACGGGTCACTTTGATGTTCATGTGTTTCGGACCGGTCGCGTCTGCAGTAATGTACGGCAGGTTCACGTCGGTCTGCTGAGCGGAAGACAGCTCAATCTTTGCTTTCTCAGCGGCTTCTTTCAGGCGCTGCATCGCCAGCGGGTCGTTACGCAGGTCAATGCCCTGATCTTTCTTAAATTCGTCAACCAGATAGTTGATCATACGGCTGTCGAAGTCTTCGCCACCCAGGTGGGTATCACCGTTGGTTGCCAGAACTTCGAAGGTTTTTTCGCCGTCAACTTCGTCGATTTCGATAATAGAGATATCGAAAGTACCACCACCGAGGTCATAGACCGCAATAGTACGGTTGCCGACTTCTTTATCCAGACCGTAGGCCAGTGCTGCGGCGGTTGGTTCGTTAATGATACGTTTAACTTCCAGACCTGCGATACGGCCGGCGTCTTTGGTTGCCTGACGCTGAGCATCGTTAAAGTATGCAGGAACGGTGATAACGG
Source organism: Citrobacter sp. Igbk 14 (assembly GCF_028069825.1). Taxonomy (NCBI): domain Bacteria; kingdom Pseudomonadati; phylum Pseudomonadota; class Gammaproteobacteria; order Enterobacterales; family Enterobacteriaceae; genus Citrobacter; species Citrobacter sp. Igbk 14. The sequence continues at coordinate 664 of NZ_JANEWM010000116.1, read as the reverse complement.
CTTCAGTTACCGGTTCACCCAGGTAATCTTCAGCGGTTTTCTTCATTTTTTTCAGCACTTCAGCAGAAATCTGCGGCGGTGCCATTTTCTGACCTTTTACATCAATCCATGCATCACCGTTGTCAGCACCGATGATTTTGTACGGCATGATCGCTTCATCACGCTGTACTTCTTCGTCCTGGAAGCGGCGGCCAATCAGGCGTTTAATCGCAAACAGGGTGTTTTGCGGGTTTGTCACTGCCTGACGTTTAGCCGGCTGACCAACCAGAGTTTCACCATCCTGGGTATAAGCAATGATAGAAGGCGTGGTGCGATCGCCCTCGGCGTTCTCCAGCACACGTGCAGTAGTGCCATCCATAATCGCTACACAAGAGTTGGTAGTACCCAGGTCGATACCAATAATTTTACCCATCTAAACGTCTCCACTAAAAATTCGGTCATCATGTGGTTGTGAATCTGTAATAAGGGCGAAACGTGCGGTTTCAACTACCCTGAATCGTTTTTTTTCAGACTCACCACTGCGGTTGTCTACAAGATGGGGTCGTAACCCACGTCATCAAGGGGGGCATGAAAATTTTTTTTAGCGTCGTGGCAATAAAATGAGGGAAAAACGGTTGAAAAGTACAATTGCGAATAATCACCACTCAAAATTTATTCATAAAAC
>NZ_JANEWM010000115.1:0-4494 GCF_028069825.1 Citrobacter sp. Igbk 14 | reverse complement strand
GTCAAATAATATTTCTGCGTTTCTTGTTTTATATTCCAAAAATATGTTAAGGTTGCGCCCGTCGTTGGGGAGTAGCCGATTTCCAGACTCCGGAAATGTACGTGTCAACATACTCGTTGAAAAACGTGGCACGTACGGACTGAACATCACGTTTAGTCAGGCGAGACCATAGGCACATCAACTGCAATGCATATTTGAATGGCTCTGTATAGACAGTGGGTCCGCTCAGTGTGCATGGTTACTGGGGGCAGTGATGTGTTTTATGGAATACCCCGGTCAGGACGCTGTTATGAATATCACCGCAACTGTTCTTCTCGCTTTCGGCATGTCGATGGATGCTTTCGCGGCATCAATTGGCAAAGGCGCCACCTTACATAAACCTAAATTCTCTGAAGCCCTGCGTACCGGCCTTATTTTTGGCGCAGTCGAGACCCTTACGCCGCTGATTGGCTGGGGAATGGGCATGCTTGCCAGCAAATTCGTGTTGGAGTGGAACCACTGGATCGCCTTCATCCTGCTGATCTTTTTAGGTGGACGAATGATAATCGAAGGTTTCCGCGACAATGGCGATGAAGACGAAGAGCCACAGCGCCGCCACGGTTTTTGGCTACTGGTTACCACCGCAATCGCCACCAGTCTCGATGCAATGGCCGTCGGCGTAGGTCTGGCCTTTCTTCAGGTGAACATCATCGCGACTGCGCTTGCTATCGGCTGCGCCACATTAATTATGTCTACTCTCGGGATGATGATCGGGCGTTTTATTGGCCCGATGTTGGGCAAACGCGCGGAAATTCTGGGTGGGGTAGTCCTGATTGGTATCGGTGCCCAGATTCTCTGGGCACACTTTCACGGTTAATCTACACGTTGCCAGATATGAATACTAAAGTCTGTCTGGCAGTCAAATACCGATTTCACCGCCAACGCCTCCCAGACTTCCGGTTTTGCTCGCCAGGCAAAAGGCGTCATTTGCAGTAATGCGACCGCCTCACTACCATTGAGCGGCATCGGATACCCCAGTGCAATACTCTGTTGCAGGACAAAGCCATCAAGCTGCTCTGTATGAGGCGCATGCAGACGCACCTCATCATAAATCAGCCCCTTAAGCTCCATTAAATGCCGTGGGCCTGGCGTTGCCGTAATCACCCACCCACCCGGTTTAACCACACGAGCCAGCTCTTGCGCTTTGCAGGGGGCGTAGATCCTGATAATGGCGTCCATTGACGCATCGGCAAACGGCAGACGATGGCTTGAGGCAACGCAAAAAGTCACTTGTGGATAGCGCCGGGCTGCAGCCTTAATCGCCACCTTCGAAACGTCCAGACCAAAGGTCGAGCCATTCGCTATCGCATCCGCGAAAGCGCGGGTGTAGTACCCTTCCCCACAGCCGATATCCAGAATCGACACATGACTTGTTCCCAGCCTCTCGCTGAGCGCGTTCACAATCGCATCGCGCAGCGGTTGATAGTGCCCGGCATCCAGAAATGCCCGGCGAGCCTGCATCATTTCCGCACTGTCACCCGGATCGCGCGACCTCTTATGCTGAACCGGCATCAGGTTGACATATCCCTCTTTCGCCACGTCAAACTGATGCCGTCCAGGGCACACAAAACTGTTATTCGCTTGAGTAAGAGGCTGATGACAAAGGGGACAGGAAAACGACATGACAACTCCGGCTGGTGATTTAAGGGCGCAAGTGTAACGCGATTCGCGCCCCGCGAAAATAACTTACAGCGACGGTGAGGCCAGGCTACTACCATGCATCACCAGCAGATGGTCAGAATCGGCTGGCATCCCGTCGGGTTTCACGTTTTCCAGACGCAGGACATCCCCCATGATCTGGCTGAACACCGGGGCCGATACCGCACCGCCGTAGTAAGCGCCGTTTTGTGGGTTATTTATCACCACGACCAGCGCGAATTTCGGATCACTGGCAGGGGCAACCCCTGCCGTATAAGCCACGTATTTATCGACGTACTTACCGTCATCGCCTATTTTTTTTGCCGTCCCGGTTTTCACCGCAACACGATAATCCCTCACCGCAGCCTTGGTCCCACCGCCGCCGGGTAGCGCAACGCTCTCCATCATATGTTCAACCTGATGCACCAGCGCCTCTGGCATTACACGAGTTCCTATCACTGGTGGGTCGATACGTGTAATTGAAAGCGGTCGGTAGACGCCAAAACTGCCGATAGTGGCATAGACATGTGCCAGTTGGAGCGGTGTCACCATTAACCCGTAGCCGAATGCAAAGGTCGCGCGATCCAAATCGCTCCAGTAACGTCGCTGAGGCATTAAGCCGCTACTTTCTCCGGTGAGACCTAAGCCGGTTGGATCACCGAAGCCGAAGCTTTTATAGGTATCCAGCAGTTTCTGTACCGGCATTGCCAGCGAAAGGTGCGACACACCAGTATCGCTTGATTTCTGCAAAATACCGGTGAGCGATAGCTCAGGGTAAAACCCGACGTCGCGGATACGATGACCATCAACATTAAAGGGGTGGGTATCAATCACGCTGTCAGGCTGCACAATCCCCTGCTGGAGAGCGGTCATGATCACTAATGGTTTTACGGTTGAGCCCGGCTCAAAGGTGTCACTAATTGCACGGTTGCGGAAATCATCCAGTACCGCGCCTTCGCGGTTATTAGGGTTAAAATCGGGAAAACTTGCCATCGACAGGATTTCACCGGTGGCAATACTTACCAGCACCGCCGCACCAGAATCCGCTTTATTCCATGTCACGGCATTGTCCAGCGCATCTTCAGTCACCGTCTGCAAACGCTCATCAATACTGAGCTGCAATTCGTGCGCGGGGACCGGCATCACTTCCGTGATATTTTCAATCACATGCCCAAACTTGTCTTTGCGCACAAGACGAGAGCCGGGTTTACCCATCAACTGACTGTTGAAGCTTTTCTCCAGGCCTTCAATACCTTGTCCATCAATGTTCGTAAAGCCGATGAGATTCGCCGCCACATGACCTGCGGGATAGAAACGGCGGGATTCTTCGCGCAGATTGATCCCTGGGAGATTAAGATCATCGACCCACTCTGCCTGCTGCGGAGAAATCTGTCGTGCCAGATAGATAAAACGTCCGCCAGGGTTACTGTTTACACGTTCCGCCAGTGAACTGAGTGACAGATGCAGGGTTCTGGCCAGTGCTTGCCAACGTTCGTTATAACCCACGCCCCCCTTGCTAATAATGGTCTTGGGATCGGCCCAAACTGCATTCACCGGCACGCTTACTGCGAGGGGACGTCCTTCTCTGTCGGTAATCATCCCGCGCGGTGAGGCGATTGTGACTTCACGTAACGAACGCATATCCTCCTGCTTGACCAGACTCGTAGGGGTGACGATTTGTAACCACGCAACCCGACCAAGCAACAATCCCAGACTCAACAATATTGCCACACAAAGCAGGGCAAAACGTACGGGAGTAAAATTGCGCGCATCGCCGTCGTTTTTCTTTTTCACCGGGGCTCCAGCAAGATAGTTTTTCAGGTAACTGATTTAACGGGAATTGCCGGGATAAAGCGGGGAAAACAATGCTACGAACATCACGCCTTTGCAACAAAGCACTAATGGAGAGGCATTCAGAAATATTTTGACGTAACTTGAATTAAAAAGCCCCGCGTAAGCGAGGCTTTATATCTGAATTGGTTGCGCCTGAGCGCTTCAAATCAGTGGTATCGATCAGATAGCTGTTACGTTAACAGCAGCCGGACCTTTCTGGCCGTCCTGAATTTCGAACTCAACGTTCTGGCCTTCAGCCAGAGTTTTGAAGCCGTTACCCTGGATAGCGGAGAAGTGTACGAACACGTCTTTGCTGCCATCAGCCGGAGTAATGAAACCAAAACCTTTAGACTCGTTGAACCACTTAACTTGACCTTTAATCTTTGCCATTTGCAAAATTCCTTAGAGTATTTTCTTCGCCCGCAGGCATAACATAGATAAAACTGAGACATTACTGCTTGAGGCACTAATATAAGGTTCGGCAGAGAAGCGGTATTCAACGTCAACGTGTTTACTCAGGACTTCTTTACTGAAAATGCCACACATAAACAGAACTGTACCTCGTTTAACCCAAACCGTGTTATCACATACAACGTTAATAATGGCAAGCCATTTTTAAACGTGTCTCGATCGGTCGCACAAATCCCGCAGTTCATCAAACAACAACTGCACAGTTATGCGCCAGGCCAAGTAGAGATATATCCCCGCCTCTCACCCTTGCCCCGGCTGGCCTTCGCCGTAGCAGGGACTTTTCTACCATAGCTCATCAGGTTGAACTGTTCCAGATTATCTGTCACAGCCTCTGCCGGATATCATTTTTTATGCTGAGTAATGCATAAAATATCATAAGCATAAAAATGAGATCAGCATTCTGGTTTTGCACCAAAATAATGAAAGAATGATGACAATGCACAAAAAAAAGTAAGAGAAACGTTTCGCTGATAATAAAACGATCGGTATCACAAAAATGACACAATCATATTA
>NZ_JANEWM010000114.1:0-4570 GCF_028069825.1 Citrobacter sp. Igbk 14 | reverse complement strand
ACATTTGATTCTGATTCGTTTGGAGAAACGGATGATTTTGAATCACTGTCGATAGTAGCCAGTTGACGGCCAGTGTCAACGATTCCCGCCAGATTCTGCCATCCTTACCATTGGTGCGCATAATGTATATTATGTTAAATATCCTACAGCATCCAATAACTTCATCTTCAACAGCTGCCTCCCAATAAATCAACACGTTACAGATTTATGACCGACATCCCTTTTCTTTCCTTATGTTCATTATACAGTTACTTCATATCCCTTGTGAATGTAAGGCCAATAATGTACTCACTCATGCAACTCCGTGTTGCTCACAAACGCCAGTGGATTTTGATGGACACGGTCACCTGTCTGCCATTGTTGATCCCACTCCGCTATCACCTAGACAAAATCATTACACCCTGCTCTTCTGGAAATTTGAACGTACTACATCAGTGGCCACAGCATGCTGGTCAATCCCGTGACCGTAGGGCAATGATATTTCCCTGACAAACGTCCCTCTTCCTGTTTCACCACTGACCAGACCCATAGCTTCCAGTTCGCTGTAAACTCGAGTCGCTGTAGCCAGAGAGATATGTTCCTGAGCAGAGAGTGCCCTGTGCGTCGGCAGACGCGTACCGGAAGGGATATCTTCGTTTTGGATCCTGTCTGCGAACATATCCACGATGGATTTATAGCGTGCGTTCATCAAATGTATCTATGACAATAATTTGATTGTATTGAATTGTTAAGCGTACCATCCGCCTCACAAACGCTCAAGCCTGCGGGCGACAAATAGAAAGTGTGGTTGGCAGTGGTGGTTAGTTACGAAGAGGCCAGAAGAAATATGTTATCCCTGTGCTGGCCTCTAAATGGACATGGTCGCTGTTTAATACTCCTTTGGCCAGTAATGCTCGTCTGGCAGGGCACGGGCACCAAATATCGCCTGACCTACTCTGACAACCGTTGCTCCTTCCTCAATCGCTATTTCAAAATCACCAGACATCCCCATGGAAAGTTCAGTCAGGTTCACCCCTTGTGGAGTGTCATTCTGAAGCTGGTCACGCAGGCATCTTAGCCGAGAAAAACACATTCTGATTCTTTCTGGCTGACTACTGAATTCGGCAAGTGTCATAAGACCTTTGACTCTCAGCGTCTGATAAGGGGCAAGATGCTGGATAAATTCAGGCACAGCTTCGGGAGCAAGTCCGTACTTGCTTTCTTCTTCGGAAGTATTTACCTGTACAAAAACATCCAGGCCCTTACCCTCTTTCTGAAGATGCTTGTCCAGTGCTTCAGCAATTCTTAAGTTATCAAGTGCCTGAAATTCTGAAGCAAAATGAGCGACGTATTTGGCTTTGTTTGTCTGAAGATGTCCTATTATCGACCACTGGAGGTCGGTCAAATCAGACAGATTTTGAGCTTTACTCCAGGCTTCTTGTATTTTGTTTTCGCCAAGATATCGGCACCCTGCTTTATAGGCCATTCTGATATGATCGGTATCCATCGTTTTGGATACCGGCAATAACCGGACTTCTGAAGGAGATCTGTTCACTCTTATGCAGGCATCCTTGATACGCATGTTTACTGCATACAGATTCGCCGTAAGGTCGCTCACACTTAGCGCGCGCGGCCATTTACCATGCTTTTCATATAAAGGTTTCGTTTCCAAAGCGGACTCTTTTGTGCGGCTCTTTTGAGTATTTTCGTTACTCATAAGCGTTTCCTCTGTAGTTAAGGTAGCCGGAGATAAGCCAGGAGTAATCATCAGTGGATGAAAGACTAAAACAAAGACCACCAACTGATGGTCTATGTTGTCGGTGGAATTACCTGAAAGCACTGAGTCTATCCAGACCCTGGCGGAGATCAGTCATTAGGTCTTCCACATTCTCCAGACCTATCTGGAGGCGTATGGTGAGCCCTTCCGGGTTCCATTTTGTTGCCGTCCTGTAGTCGGCGCAGTTAAAAGGAACCACGAGGCTCTCAAATCCTCCCCACGAATAACCCATGCCAAATATTTTCATATTATCAAGCATGTAACTCAGTGCTTCTTTTGAAAAACCAGGTTTGAACACGACAGAGAACAGACCAGATGACCCTTTAAAGTCACGCTTCCAGATTTCGTGTCCAGGGCATCCCTCAAAAGCAGGATGCAGAATACGTGACACTTCAGGTTGTTCAGAAAGCCAGTTTGCTACTTCCAGAGCTCGCCGTTCGGCTTCCTTAAGACGAATATGCATAGTGCGCAGCCCACGCAGAGCCAGGAAGCAGTCTTCCGCACCAGGCAGCATTGCCATACTGTCATACATAGCACGTAAAGCAGGCCAGGTTTCAGCATTGGCACTCACCAGGCCCATCAGTAAATCTGAGTGGCCACTCAGATATTTGGTGCCTGCTTCGACTGACAAATCACAACCATGCTCATGTGCTTTAAAGAAGATAGGTGTGGCCCAGGTATTATCAATAATGGTTTTAATACCCCTTTGCTTTGCAAGACGAGTCAGCAATGGTACATCCTGGATCTCGAAGGACTGAGAGCCAGGCGATTCCAGAAAGAGCGTTGATGTATTAGTACGAAACAGCTCAACGATATTTTCGCCAACCAGTGGATCGTAGTAAGTGATTTCTACACCAAATTTTTCGAGAAAGACCTTACAGAAATTACGAGTGGGATTATAGACACTGTCGGGCATTAACAGATGGTCGCCGCTTTTCAACGTGGTCATTAGCGCCAGAGCCACGGCTCCTAATCCCGACGGGGACATCACCGTTCCTTCAGCCCCAGACAACTCACTCCAGGCATCTTCCAGACTTTTTATTGTTGGCGTCCCTAAGGTGCCATACCAAAATTTGGCTTTATTATTCTGCAGCGAATCTACTGTATCAAATACTACGGTTGAACCACGATAGATTGGCGTGTTGACGAAACCATACTGGTCATGAACATCTCGCCCAAGTCTTGTAAGTTTAGTTTCAACTTTAAAAGTATCTTTTGACATAATAACCTCTTTAAAATTTATTTTCCTGGCTGTAGACAGACTTACTCTAAGAATTTCAATAAAGGTGAAATACAAAGCAGTAATCCAAAGAATGCGACGTAGTAGTTAGTCCATGAATGTAAATCGGCTAACTGCTTTACCTTTCGCACAAGAATGAAAGGAACCAAGCACGATACGAACCCGTAAATCGGCCCCTCTAATTGTAGGAGAAACATAATAGAAAAATTAGATGTAACCCAAATCGACAAACCCAATGCGGTTACAATGATAATTATAGCTGACAAGATTTTTAGATTAACTTCCTTGTCTGTTTTAAACCGTGAGTACATATTGATGATTAGCCCCATCATTGCTTCCTTATAGCCTAGATAGGTACTCAGGAACGCAGTGATGAAGGCAAAAACACTTAATAAGACGGACATGATATGCAGCAATTTACCAGGAATGACTTGTGAAGCAATACCCATTGCTGAAATATTCTGATGCAATGCTGAAGTCGCTTCTGCATGAGAGATGGAAAAACTGAACGAAAATGCAAAAAATATTGCAGCAATAGCCAAGACGATAAATGCTATACGACTCGCACGTACAGCTCGGTAAGTAGCTATATAGGGATCGGACTCAACCTTTCGGTATGCGATATTCATCGGATTCAATAATTGGGCAAAAAATATTGAATAAAATGTGAATGGTAGGGTCAGAACCACATCCCTTACAAAAGGAAGAAAATCAGTCATCGGTGCGATATTGCTGGATTTCCAGTGAGGTATCATCACCAATCCCAGCAATACTATGATTGATAGCTTAACAACGATCATCGGGCCAGCCACTTTGAAAAGCAGCTTTTCCCCTCTGTTTGCTAATAAAATCATGACAATAATGATAGCAAAGCCATACCATAAATACTGAGACATATTTTCATCAGCTAAATGAAAACTTTGAAGGTATGCAGCACTGTCATTCACTATTCCCATAGAATAATTGAGCATTCCTACCAACAGCATAACGAAATATGCAATACCAAGAACGCCTCCCCAGTTAACACCAAGATACTGAGTGATTATGCTTGCATAATTATCGCATGTTTTTACCTTAGTTAAGGTTTTAAGGTATAGATCCTGCATATAATATAAAGCTGTATAGCTGATTAAGATAGCAACAATAAATACCCAGATACCTTTTACTCCAATCTGGATTGGCATGAATGTAATACCAGCCCCAATTGCCATACCAATACACAGAATAACCCAACCCAAATCATAACTTGTAAACGGGACTTTTAGCCTTTGTTCGGTTTTCACACTGTCTTGTAGGGACATAGCATACTCCAAAAAATTCTCTCGAAAGCAGAATGGTTATCTATCAGTCATGTGTCCAGCGATACTTGCGCCGTGACATAAAATTAAATGCCGCGTGTTTCTGATTTTATTTTCATTTGCACGCTGATTGCATTGACAGAATGGCCTCGGCAGGAGATGTGAACAATTAAGACGATACTAAAATGTGATGCATTTAAAAGATCTGCGAATTTAATGAATAGAAGATGTATCACTTGTGAATTTTATGAATAAATACTAGCGACAGTAGAAATA
>NZ_JANEWM010000113.1:0-4723 GCF_028069825.1 Citrobacter sp. Igbk 14 | reverse complement strand
GTTTTAAGAATGTTCTTACATTGATATACGTTAAAACATCGACTAGAGGTCAGATCATACCATTTTAACCCTCTGACGCCTTGTATTTTCACCTTATCCCCCTGCTCTTCTCTGGTTGGATGAGGCAGAACCAGGGGGGAGTGATATACTCCTCACGTGCAATGAATAGTGACAGGCCACCGGGTGCTGACAACAATTCCCTGCCCACTGAAATGCCGTTTACTGCTGCTCCCCGACGGGTGAATAGCAGAGAAAGATCGTGACACAAGGGGCAAAGAGTGGGATATAATTTCACACCAATTTCGAGTGACCTTGAAATTGCAATCATAACTCATTGATTGCTAAAAAAATAAGTAATGACTATAAGGATTAAAGCTATGGGTTTTCTTTCCGGTAAGCGCATTCTGGTGACCGGTCTTGCCAGTAAATTGTCCATCGCCTATGGTATCGCTCAGGCGATGCACCGCGAAGGCGCTGAACTGGCGTTCACCTACCAGAACGACAAACTGAAAGGCCGCGTGGAAGAATTTGCAGCTCAGCTGGGTTCCAACATCGTACTGCAGTGTGATGTGGCTGAAGACGCCAGCATCGACACCATGTTCGCTGAACTGGGCAAAGTCTGGCCGAAATTCGACGGTTTCGTACACTCCATCGGTTTCGCACCTGCTGACCAGTTGGATGGCGACTACGTGAATGCGGTCACCCGCGAAGGCTTTAAAATTGCTCATGACATCAGCGCGTACAGCTTTGTTGCAATGGCAAAAGCATGCCGTTCCATGCTGAACCCTGGTTCTGCACTGCTGACGCTGTCCTACCTGGGTGCAGAGCGCGCAATCCCGAACTACAACGTAATGGGTCTGGCGAAAGCCTCTCTGGAAGCCAACGTTCGTTATATGGCTAACGCGATGGGTCCTGAAGGCGTGCGTGTGAACGCAATCTCCGCTGGTCCAATCCGTACTCTGGCTGCTTCCGGTATCAAAGATTTCCGTAAAATGCTGGCACATTGCGAAGCGGTTACGCCGATTCGTCGTACCGTTACCATTGAAGATGTGGGCAACTCTGCGGCATTCCTGTGCTCAGACCTGTCCGCCGGTATCTCCGGTGAAGTCGTTCACGTTGACGGCGGCTTCAGCATCGCCGCAATGAACGAACTGGAACTGAAATAATCTTTCAGACTTCCTCTATGGGCGACGCTCCGTCGCCCATTATTTTCCTCTCCTTTCCCCCTCGCTCGTCGCTATATATGCTTTTCTGATATTTATTATCACTTAACAATCTTTCATCACCTCATTCGCTTACGTCAGGATATCGCAGCGCAAACGATCCGGCGTACAGCTATGACGACGTATCCGGGTCGCCACTTTTTAGACCAAGGAACGCCCATGGAACAACGCCGAATTGAAGGCAAAAGCCACTGGTATCATGAGACACAATCCAGTACATATCCGCAAGATGTTCTGCCGTTGGTGCCAGAAGCCGCGCACGTCGAGGACCGATTTTTGCTGGATCTGACGATACCTGCCGTTGCGCTTTTACCCTTTCAGTCCTGGTTAGAACCTGCCCGTAAACTTGCTCACCTTCTCTTCCCTGTACATGTTGCTCTGGACTCAATGCACACGTTCAGCGCCTACGAGCGTATGAGTACCGCCTTAACCGTCGCTCAGGTTTGTGGCGTACAGCGTTTATGTAATCATTATGCTGCACGTCTTACCCCCCTTCCTGGCCCTAATTCATCCAGGGAAAGTAACCATCGACTGGCACAAATCACCCAATACGCTCGCCAGCTCGCCAGCACTCCGGCCGTCATCGGCTCACGGGATCGCCAGCATCTGGTGGCGGTTGGACTCACGACCAGCGACAGTGTTCTGATGAATCAAATCGTTGGCTTTGTCGGCTTTCAGGCCCGTGTCGTTGCGTTGTTTCAGGCCTGGTTTGGCCATCCTGTGCGCCGCATTCCTGGCCTCGATGTTCAGCAATTTGCCGAGGAATCCCCCTTTAGTGCAGAAGAAGCCCAGTGGCACACCGCCGACCTGCCGATTGAAAAACATCTTCCCAGCGCAGAAACACATGTCAGCCATACTCCCACTGTATTGCAAACGCTGAGGCCATTACTGCAACACTCACCTGAAGAACTGGCGTTATTTGAAGCCCTTTTTATCAGCACATTACATAGCGATGTGCAATCACGGACATTTTCTCTGGCAACGCTGCTCACATCGCGGATCAACGGTAGCGTATCCTGCTTCAACGAGTACGCCCTCTCAGCCACTGAGCTCACTGAGATTATCACCGTACTTCGCCAGGATGAGCGTCAAATACAGCGCTGGGAGCAACGACATCCGGTTGAGCGCGTCACCCTGCAGGCGGTACAATGGTTAACCCGGGCGCCCGATCGCTTTAGCGCCGCACTGCTTACCCCATTGCTCGATCAGGGTATATCCTCAGAACAGGCAATTAACGTGCTGGCCTGGAGCGGATTGTGCGGATGGCTAAATCGTTTGAAGATCGCGTTGGGCGAGACGTATTAACCGATCCACTTGCTGAAAGAGCGCTTGCTGCGACTGGCAGATTCGCGTAAAACTGTCAGCCGCTCTTTCAGCCACGAAAATAGACAATTATGCTTCAGGACAACCCGCTGCTAGCGCAGCTTAAACAGCAACTACATTCCCAGACGCCACGAGCTGAAGGGGTGGTAAAAGCCACGGAAAAAGGCTTTGGCTTCCTGGAAGTCGATGCACAAAAAAGCTATTTCATTCCACCGCCGCAGATGAAAAAAGTGATGCATGGCGACCGCATTGTGGCGGTTATCCATACGGAAAAAGATCGCGAATCTGCCGAGCCGGAAGAACTGATCGAACCGTTCCTGACGCGCTTCGTGGGCAAAGTTCAGGGTAAGAATGACCGCCTGTCCATTGTGCCGGATCATCCGCTGCTGAAAGATGCGATTCCCTGCCGCGCCGCGCGTGGCGTTGAACATGAATTTAAAGAAGGTGACTGGGCTGTAGCAGAAATGCGCCGCCACCCGTTAAAAGGCGACCGCACCTTCTACGCCGAGTTAACCCAATTTATTACCTTCGCTGACGATCACTTCGTTCCGTGGTGGGTCACACTGGCTCGCCATAATCTGGAAAAAGAAGCACCCGATGGTGTCGCCACTGAGATGCTGGATGAGGGCCTGGTGCGTGAGGACTTAACCGCACTGAACTTCGTCACCATCGACAGCGCCAGTACGCAGGACATGGATGACGCGCTTTACGCCGAAGAACAAACGGATGGTAAATTGCAGTTAACCGTCGCGATTGCCGATCCTACCGCCTGGATTGCTGAAGGCAGTAAGCTGGATAACATTGCAAAAATTCGTGCATTTACCAACTACCTGCCGGGGTTCAACATCCCAATGTTGCCGCGCGAGCTTTCGGACGATCTGTGTTCTCTGCGCGCTAACGAAATTCGCCCGGTTCTGGCCTGCCGCATGAGCATCACTGCTGACGGCACGATCGAAGACAATATCACCTTCTTCGCAGCAACGATTGAATCGAAAGCGAAGCTGGCCTACGACAACGTCTCTGACTGGCTTGAAGGCACGGGTGACTGGCAGCCGGAGAATGACGCAATTGCACAGCAGATCCGCCTGCTGCACCGCATTTGTCTGAGCCGTGGTGAGTGGCGCCATAATCATGCTCTGGTATTTAAAGATCGCCCGGATTACCGTTTCGTTCTCGGTGAAAAAGGTGAAGTACTGGATATCGTGGCGGAACCGCGCCGCATCGCGAACCGCATTGTGGAAGAGTCCATGATTGCGGCGAACATTTGTGCTGCCCGCGTACTGCGCGACAAGCTGGGCTTCGGTATTTATAACGTGCATATGGGATTCGATCCGGCTAATGCAGAAGCACTGGCTGCCCTCCTGAAAACCCATGGTATGCACGTTGATGCTGAAGAGGTCCTGACGCTGGAAGGCTTCTGTAAACTGCGTCGTGAGCTGGATGCTCAGCCATCCGGTTTCCTCGACAGCCGCATTCGTCGATTCCAGTCTTACGCTGAGATCAGCACCGAGCCGGGTCCGCATTTTGGTCTGGGCCTGGAAGCTTATGCCACCTGGACCTCGCCTATCCGTAAGTATGGCGACATGATTAACCACCGACTGCTTAAGGCCGTCATCAAAGGTGAGACAATTTCCCGCCCGCAGGATGATACGACTTTGCAGATGGCTGAACGTCGCCGCCTGAACCGCATGGCTGAACGTGATGTGGGGGACTGGTTGTATGCACGTTTTCTGAATGACAAAGCCGGTACCGACACCCGCTTTGCGGCCGAGATTATTGATGTCAGCCGTGGTGGTATGCGTGTACGTTTAATTGATAACGGCGCGGTAGCCTTTATTCCGGCCCCCTTCCTGCACGCGGTTCGTGATGAACTGGTGTGTAACCAGGAAAGTGGAACGATCCAGATCAAAGGTGAAGTGGTTTACAAAGTTACCGATGTCATTGACGTCACCATCGCCGAAGTGCGGATGGAAACCCGCAGCGTCATCGCGCGCCCTGCCCTATAATACGCATTAACTCAACGACCTTTCTCTTTTGTGAAAGGTCGTTTTCTTTTTCCCCGCCCAATTGCCTGCCACGCACTACACTTCTTTCATCCGGTCATATTTATTTTTTACTATTTTCCGTTCGCCAGCTTTGCTTTTTCCTGAATCTGGATTACACATAAATATATAAAT
>NZ_JANEWM010000112.1:0-4899 GCF_028069825.1 Citrobacter sp. Igbk 14 | reverse complement strand
AACTAATTCATATCATTGATAGTTTAAAATTAATAATGCCATAAATAATATCTGGAGATTTATTATGAGCGTCGTTGTCTCTGACAAGCAACAGATTATTTCTTTATATACAGAACACGATCATGTCCCTGCTGTATTGGAAGACCATCGTATCAATGGAATCAATAAAGAGCTGCCACGACCATATCTGTTCCCCTTTACCAGCCAATATCTGGCAATCAAGAATATTCCCGCCGAGGCCAGTAATTTTCTGTCTCTGAATGGGATCTGGAAATTTAACTGCGCGAGCAATCCACAGTCCAGACCCAAAACGTTTTATGAAGAAGACTATGATGTTTCGACCTGGGATACCATTCAGGTTCCGGGCAATTGGGAAGCACAGGGGTTTGATAAAGCGATTTATATTGACGAGCGTTTTCCATTCACCACCAACTGGCCAGAGATACCGCGCGACTACAACCCGGTGGGGTCTTACCGCCGTACATTTTACCTCGACCAAAGCTGGACTGGACGTGAAATTTTCCTGCAACTGGCAGGAGCCAGAACTGCATCGTTTATCTGGATTAACGGCCAGCGCGTAGGCTATACCCAGAACGCGAAAAACCCGGCTGAATTTAATATCACCCCCTATATTCGGGAAGGTGAAAACACGATTTCGCTGCAAATTTATCGTTGGTCTAATGCCAGTTATGTAGAAAAACAAGACATGCTGGATATGTCTGGCCTTGAACGGGAAGTTTTTATCTATTCGACGGCGAAAACACGTATTTATGATGTGTATTGCAAGCCAGAATTGAACGATGATTTTACCCAGGGAATAGTTAACGTTAGCGTGAGCCTGTCTCACTACGATAGCCATCCAGAGAATCTGTCACTGAATATCAAACTGCTGGACGACGCAAATAATCTGTCTGTATTAATAGAGCACAATCAGCCATTTACACGTAGCGGAACAACACAACAGTTTAGCTTTAGCGATCGACTGCAGAACCCTCGTCTGTGGAGCGCGGAAACACCTAACCTCTATACATTATTAATGACACTCACCGATCAGTACGGTGAAACCATCGAAGCGACCAGCCATAAAATAGGTTTTCGCAAAGTACAAATCATCAACAGCCAGCTTACGGTAAACGGTAAAGCGATCAAAATAAAAGGGGTAAACCGCCACGAGCTGCACCCGACGCTAGGGCATGTGCCTACGGAAGAAAACATGCTGACCGATATTCAGCTCATGAAAGAGCACAATATCAATGCGGTACGCACCAGCCATTTCCCCTGCCACTCACGCTGGTATCAGCTATGTGATGAATATGGCATCTACATTGTTGATGAAGCTAATATCGAATCGCACCCGTTGGCGCTAAAGCCAGAAACGCAAATTGGCGATACCGAATCCTGGATACCCGCACACTTAGATCGTGTACAGGCAATGGTTGAACGCGACAAAAACCATGCCTGCGTTATCGTTTGGTCGATGGGCAATGAGGCCGGAACCGGACGTGTCTTTGAAACGCTTTATCAATGGATAAAAGAAAAGGACGATAGCCGCCCAGTCCAGTACGAACCTGCCGGTGAAGCACACTATAGCGATATTGTGTGCCCGATGTACCCGACCCTTGAACGCCTGGAACAGTTTGCCCAGCAAGGTAACGATCGTCCGATGATTATGATTGAGTATGCCCACGCCATGGGGAATTCCGTCGGAATTCTGCGCGATTACTGGAACATAATCGACAGCCACGACAATCTGCAGGGGGGCTTTATTTGGGAGTGGATGGATCACGCGCTGGCATTAACCAACGAGCGTGGCCAAAAATATTGGGGATACGGTAAAGATTATCACCCGGATAAACCCAGTGACGGCAATTTCATGAACGATGGCCTGGTCGCCGCTGACCGGGTTCCACATCCTCATATGGCGGAAGTGAAAAAGGTCTATCAGCCTGTCTATTTCCATGCAATAAATCCGGCATCAGGCCTGTTTGAAATAGAAAACCGATACGATTTTATCGACCTGCGCCACCTCGATATTCAGTACAGCATCTCTGAGGACGGGCATCAAATTGCCAACGGCAGTCTGGGTTCCCTTTCCCTTGCCCCAGGCCTGCGCCATTCAGTAAATGTTCCCGTAGCAAACCTGGCGCTTCAGGAGAATAAAGAGTACTTGGTGACACTCAGTGCCGTCACTAAAAACGAAATACCGCTTATTGGCAGTGGCTATGAAATTGCCTGGGAGCAGTTCAGCATCACGCCTCCCGCTACGTTTCATATCTCCCCTGAAGCCTATTCTCTTGCTCTCTCGGTACAAGAAACGTCTTCTGCTATTGAGATCAATGGATCTTATTTCTCTCTTGCGTTTGATCGCCTCAGTGGTCGTATGGATCGCTTTACCGTTAGCGGAAAAGATCTTCTCCTTACCGGTATCGAACCTAATTTCTGGCGTGGGCTCACGGATAACGATCTGGGTGCCAGACTTTTCGATAAGTCTGCAGTCTGGAAAGACGCCGGTAAGCAGCGCGTATTATCCGACCTCAAAGTATCGCAGACCGCCAGCCACGACGCGATCGTGACCAGTGAATTCTCGCTTCCCACCGTGGACTGCAAATATGTGCTGACCTACACCATCTATTCGACCGGTGAGATGCGTGTCAGCGTTGATTTTATACCGGGTAATCGCGAACTTCCTCTTTTACTGCGTATGGGTACTCAGCTGACATTGCCCAGCGAATTTAACTATATCCAGTGGTTTGGCCGTGGTCCGGTGGAAACCTATGCGGACAGAAAAGGCGCCAAAGCCGGTATCTACGGCGGAACGACCTGGGAGCAATTTCATGCTTACCCGCGACCACAGGAAAGCGGTAATAAAACGGATGTTCGCTGGGTGCGTATTGTCAATCATGATGGGCTTGGTCTTGAGGCCATTGCCGACTCGCAATTATTAAATACCAGTGCCTGGCCTTTCGCCGCCAGTGAGCTCGATTTTGTCGCTGACAATAACGGCAGTAGCGCATCCGGGTTAACACCATTATCACGCAAACATGGCGTTGATGTTCAGCCAGGAGATATCACCACATGGAACATCGATTTAGCACAGATGGGTACAGGTGGCCAAAATTCATGGGGTTCTTTGCCACCCAAGGATTATCAACTACCGGCCCAACCTTATCACTATGCTTTTTATTTACGCCCGGTACGTCGCAATACGTAAGGTGATTTTTATTTCTCCCCTTTTCGAATGTCCGCTACAGGGCATTCGAAATGCGCTTCTAAATAGAACTATATTGATACACAAGTAAAGGGAAATGGTATGTCTGAAAAATCCGATGCAAGATATCAGATGTCATTAATAACATTCCTGTTTTTCTCCATTGCCGGAGGGGGATTTGTTCTTAAAGGCGTTGTAAGCCAATACACTGACTGGGGGTATAACTCCTGGTTATTATATGCTTTCGCTTCATTATTTTATGCAATTCCTTACACCTTCATGATCATTGAGCTTTCATCGATTAAAAAGCTACGTGAATCTGAGAGTGGATATCAGACATGGTTGAACCTGATTTTGGGTCGAAAACTGGGATTTATTGCCGGTTTCTTCTATTTCTACGTTAATATTTTTTATTTCGTTGACCTGTTACCTAACATCATTACCTATTTTATCTACACCTGTACCAGCGATGTTGCCTTTGTTACCGCATTAACCAATCAAACCTGGTTTAAGCCGGTGATCAGTATCACTTCAATCGCGCTGTTCTGGCTGGCAACATGGGTATCGATGAAGGGGCCAAAATGGCTATCCCGTGCGCTGTCGTTCTCTGGATACGCCGGATTTGCACTGACTATGTTGTTCATCATTGCGGCAACCTGGAAGTTATCTTCTGGTACGGTCACATTTAACGGAACGCCGATTGCGCCAGAGTATTTACAGCACATTGATTTATCTTGGTCAAAAATAGCCTCAATGTCATGGGCCTTACAATCGTTAGGTGGGCTGGAAGCATTAGCGGCATACAAACGAAATATTCGGGGTGGCGATCGTAATTTCAGAACTGGGTTAATTCTTAACGTATTTATCTTCTCAGGTATTATTGTTATTTCGTCTATCCTGATGAATTTTATTTTACCTGCAGATCAGGCCGCCAACCTTGGCTTGTTATCGGCTATTTATGTGGCCTTCCAACAGTTAGGCTTCCCCGACTGGTGGACCAACGTCATTGCCTTATTCCTGATGATCACCACCCTGTGTGGCTCGCTCATGTTATGGACCGCCGCACCGGTTAAAATGCTGTTTGTTGATGCGCCAAAAGGTATCTTTGGCCATAAACTCTCTGAGGTAAACAGTGAGGGTACGCCAGTCAATGCCCTGAAGATGCAGGGTGTAGTGGTCACAATTATCATTATCCTGTTTATGCTGGGTCAGTTTAACTCTGAAATGAACACCATTCTTGTGGCTGTTAAAAATCTTGATGGGGGGGCTGCAACAATTCCTGTGCTGTTTATGGTTGCAGGCTATATCAAGCTACGTATGAAGCCCAACCACCGTGACTACGTCCGTGATTTCCACTTCCTGGGAAAAGGGCGTTTTTGGGCACTGTTATCCGTTGCACCAATAGTTATTATTTTTACTGCCTCTACGGTTGCGGCATTAATTCCAGGACCAGAAGACTGGAGTGCAAACTTTATGGGTTCATTAATTCAGGTCATTCTTGGACCGGTCAGTATTATTGCCGTGTTCTATTATTGCAGCATTATGTATAACCGCTGGAGGATCAAAAACCCTCACGATAACTCACTCTTTAATAAAATTTAATTATAATTTTCAGTTATAAATTTATCGTTTAAAGCCCGCCACGTCGTCAATAACATGACAGCGTGGCGGGTTTATGAATGATATAACTA
>NZ_JANEWM010000111.1:0-5071 GCF_028069825.1 Citrobacter sp. Igbk 14 | reverse complement strand
CCTATATATAAATTTAATGATGATAGCGAGTAACAAAATGAATAAACGTCTGCTGGCCATTTTCGTCCTCGGCCTGACAACTGCCACAACAGCATGTGCAATCACCCCTGCAATGCAGAAAAAATATGAACGTTCAGGCTGTACGCAGATAAGTGAACTCAACGGTTGCGATGTCAATAAATCTTATCAGTGGAACCGCGATCATGGTTTTATCGAGAACGATCAAAGCCAGCAAAATCGCCATCATCGTCATGCTGAAGATCAGCAAAATACCCGCAATCAAGATAATCATGATAATGCCGGTATTGATGGCAAATTCACCGGTAATTATGTTGCCGAATTTGAGAATGGCCAACGAAGCGTTGATATTCACGTTGAAGACTCTGGCGTCTACGTAAATGGTCATGAAGTGCGTGACGTGAATACCTATAAAGATACGATGACCTTCCGCGTGGGATATGCCACTTATACCCTTAAAACGAATGGTCGCGGTAGCTGGAACAATCCTGACGCCGGGAATGCTGGCAAAATTGTGCGTGAATAATGGGTAACGTCACAATGAAAAAGCTGATATCCGCGGGGATTATTATGGCCAGCCTGTCGGGTTGTGCGGAACATCCTTATCTTTCGGCTGCAGCCGTAGGGGTAGGTGCTGCGGCGGTTGCCACGGCAATCGCCAACCACAAAAACCGCGAATCTAACCGCGATAAAGAGCATGAACGCCAGGAGCGCGAGCAAAGGGAAAATCAGCATGCATGGCGGCATAATCACCATCACCATGATGATGACGGCCACGACTATCATCGTTGAGCCGTCCCAAAGAGCGCTGAGATCACAGCGCTCTGACATTCCGTGCGTTACAGTATGTCGCTTTAACGCTGGAGTCAGGCATGGCTTTAACCCTTACGGTATTGCTTGAAAACAGGCGCGCCCGCGGTGCAGAAAAAGCCCTACGGGCAAAACCTGGATTAAGTCTGTTAGTTCAGGATGAAACCACCACAATATTATTCGATACCGGGCCTGATGACAGTTTTAGGCACAATGCTGCATTGATGGGCGTAGACCTGTCTCAGTTGACCGCTGTCGTGCTCTCACATGGTCACTATGATCACTGTGGCGGCGTCCCGTGGCTTCCCGATAGCAGCCGCGTCATCTGTCATCCACGCATTGCCTGCGAACGTTACGCAGCGTTCACCCTTGCAGGGTATACCCGTAAAATCAAGAAATTATCACGCGAGAATGATTACTCTCGCCTGCAGATGGCATACTCCCGTGAGCCTTTGCCCCTTAGCGAACGCTTTCTGTGGTCAGGAGAAATATCCGTGTCCGCACCGCAGGCCTACGGTGTCATCAATGAGCATCCTCCCCAACAGGACTACATCACTGACGAAGGGGTATTGATCTACAAATCAGACCGCGGATTAGTCATCATTACCGGCTGCGGACACCGGGGTATTGCCAATATCGTCGCTCACAGCCAGCGAATCACGGGCATCAGCAAAATTCATGCCCTGGTCGGTGGCTTCCATTTACGCTGCGCATCGCCCTATACGTTATGGCAAACCCGACGGTTTATTAAACAACAACAGCCAGAAAAACTTCTCGGCTGCCACTGCACCGGCGCATGGGGACGTTTGTGGTTGCCGGGACAAGAAGCCCCCGCGACAGGGGATGTTATTGTGCTGGCCGAATAATAATCACCATTGTGGTTGTTGTATCTCCATCACATAACATTCATGAATATCAAAATGCACGCACAACCTTGATCTGGTCACTTATTATACAGAAATAAAGTTCGCTACACTCAGGACAGAGGTAAACAAACAGGAGGTAGTGAATATGTATCGCTCTATTCTGGTGCCCATTGATATCTCTGAAGCCGATTTAACTCGCCATGTTATTCCGCAGGTTGAAGCGCATGCAAAAACCGCTAAAGTCCATTTTTTAGCGGTCATTCCTACCGTTCCGTTCTACGCATCACTCGGGCTTGCCTACTCCAACGAGTTCCCGGACAGAAGTGGTATACAAGCGAAAGCCACCGAAAAGCTCGACGACATTGTTAAGCAATTCAATATCCCCGCCGGCAGAACTCAGACCCATGTGGTTTATGGCCCACCGAAAGATCAGATCCTTAAACTGGCAGATGCCGTGGACGCCGAATTGATCGTCATTGCATCCCATAAGCCGGGGTTCAGCACCTATCTGTTGGGGTCAACCGCCGCAGCTGTAGTACGTCATGCCAAATGCCCCGTGCTTGTTGTGCGGTGATATTGGTTAGAAAAACAGGAAAACGGGAGCGAGCAGGCTCCCGTTTTTATATCCACAAAACGCTCCAGAAAAAGTTATATGTAGAGCCGCTGATGTAGACGTTATGCCAACTGGAATAAAACCGTGCCGAGAGGGTATTTTATCGAAATGGTACGCCCTGTAGGATTCGAACCTACGACCTACGGCTTAGAAGGCCGTTGCTCTATCCAACTGAGCTAAGGGCGCATAGAGAAGTGATGACTTCATGCAGATGAAACGCGTGAATTATACGGTCAGCGCCTGCTGAGTCAATGCCTTTTGTTCCGGTTGCTGACGAAGTGTACGAATGTTGTTTTTTCTGGTCGTTCATGGGGTTCCAGGAAATCACCTGGTAACAACTCAGCCAGCATAATGCGGGATTTAAGGCTACAAGTATTTAGAAAATTAATGATTTTGCTTAACATTCCCCAACCACTTCCCTGCAGTTCAGGACCTCGTCAATGTTAAGTATCGCTATCAAGGAAGAAAATAGTCATTTCGAACATGGGCTGAAAATCATCATCTCCCGCCTGGCAAATCAGTGGCATCAGGACATCTGCTTTTTACCTACCGAAGATATCGATCGCGCAGACATCGCCTTTATTTCGCTGGATGACGATTGGCTCAGTGCAGGATGTTATCAGGTCCCCATCCACACCAGACGCCAACATCGGGTTATCATCTGCAACGGAGGCGATAAGGATAAGCTGATGTTTCGCCCCTGCCTGTATATGCTGCCGCTGATCTATCGGGAAGATAATGTGGAAGCGATAACCCAAAAACTGATCCTAATTCTGCAAAAACGCGCGCTCCGCCACAGTGTGCCTGCAACCGTCTGCCATTTCTGTACCACCCGCAACTTTTCGGTGGAGGAACGCCAGTTCTTAATGCTACTTGCCAGCGGTAACACGCTCGCTGAAACGGCACATCTTCTCTCCATCAGCGATATACAGGCCAGAGCAACTCGCCGCCGTATTATGAAAAAGCTGGATGTGAAAAATGATCAGCAATTTTTAAGATATATCAGGGCACACCTGAGTTTTCTGCAACAGTAGAGTGGGCCTTGCTGTCGGGCATTGTATTGAGAAATGTCTCATCATCAATTAAGTATCAGTACCTACTGTACCTAACCGCATGCTGCCAGAATACCCTATGTATATTATTTCCGGGGAAACAAATAGACATACTCGGTAATATTTGCTCTGACGCCAGGGGGGATATCGTGGCACCGAGCCTGTTATTATGGAATGATAAATCTGAGCACTCTGTCTTTACCGCCAAAAACAGCGATGCAGAACCCCTGCAATTCGCACTTAAATTCGAGCCCATTGTCAATTTGTCTACCGCGTTGAGATACGGTTGTGAGGTTCTCACACATCTTCCCGCGAATATAAACAGTGAAAAATATTTTCACCAACTGTCGGTTCAACATCGACTGCATCTGTTTTATCAGCAAATTGACAAAATTAAGTGCTATCAACAGGGTCTGCGCTACTCATTGAATTTACCGATGCAAGCCTTCCTGAGTTGGCCGTTATTCCATTCTTTGATTACGCCCTCTCCATCCAGCTTGATTATCGAAATACAAGATCCAAATACGTTTTATTCTTTAAGTACACCTCAGCGGACGCTCATCTATGGCGTAATTCAACATCTTGAAGACCATGGTATCCCAATATGGCTGGATGACGTCAATGAGGAACTGCTGGGCGCATTCACCACAGCCAACTGGCATTTGTCAGGGGTGAAATTGGATAAAAATACGTTCTGGACACTTAGCCATGTGCCGGAAAAACTCCGCCAGGTTATTCAGATGGGGCGCGCAATCGCCGGCCTGGTGGTCGTTGAAGGAATCGAAACGCAAAAACAGCAGGAAATTGCCCTGCGCGCTGGCGCAAATTTGGGTCAGGGATATTTGTGGCCAGCAATTTATCCAGAGCAGGCGCAATAGATACGGACAGGGAAAAAGGAAGGATGCGCAGTGTAAAACGCCGGGAACGGCATCGCCGTTTACGAAACGCCCACTGTACCTGGCAATATGATCACTGTGCACCGCAAGAATTTGACAGAATTGAGTATCTGGCTCAAAAACTTGATTACACATTACCGGGCGACACAATATCTCAAGCAATTATCACAACAGACAACTATCTCGGCTACACGCTTAATCGCTATTTATTTTCTGGTACACACACAGCCATCTTCCAGACGATTGAATCGGCCCTACCACTGTTGAAGGAGTCTGAAGTTAGTCAGTTAGTGGTTGATATGGATGGTGCATCAAGCTCATATTTCGATGTTCTGGAATATCTTCGCCGACTCATTAAAGAGCAGAGTAATATTCAAATTTTCATATTACTTCCCAGTCGTCACGAAGCGCTCAGGCACTTTATTGCGATGGCTGGGCCATTTGATATCCTGCCGCGCCGCCAGCGCCTCCCGGAGATGCGCCATGCTTTATTATCGATGAAGCAGGATCATATTCACTCCGGGTACATAAATCAGGCTGATTGGGAGATGATCTCATTACTCTTGCAAGGTAAATCATTAAAGAAGATTGCTCTCGTGCAGGCCCAACCCTATCACCGCATTATCTATCGCCTGAACCAACTGATCACACGGCTGGGGTTGCCACATCGTCAACATTTTTTGCATCTGATACATCGCCTGAGCGTTACCTCTCCCCATTTAATTTAACACCCTAACCCTCTGTGATATAAGAATTTATAGGAAATTACTTATTTTCAACTGAGAAAACGAATGTGATTTTTACAAACATTTAATA